>CAZMMO010000318.1:0-2863 GCA_964567365.1 uncultured Rhodanobacteraceae bacterium
AGTCGCTGGAATGGAGCGAGGCCGGCGTCGAGGGCATGTCGCGCTTCCTGCGCCGCTTCTGGCGCGAGGTGACCGCGCATGCCGGACAGGGCGATCATCCCCGGGTCGATCCGGAGCGGCTGGATGCCGGGCAGAGGACCCTGCGGCGACAATTGCACGAGACCATCCGCAAGGTGGGCGACGACTACGGGCGCCGGCACAACTTCAACACCGCCATCGCCGCCTTGATGGAACTGCTCAACCACGTGTCGAAATTCCGCGACGACAGCGAACAGGGCCGCGCCGTGCGCCACGAGGCGCTGGAGGCCATGGTGCTGATGCTCAATCCGGTCACGCCGCACGCCTGCCATGCCCTGTGGCAGGCGCTCGGGCACGCGGAAACCCTGCTCGAGGACGTGCCCTGGCCGCCGCTCGACGAGCGCGCCTTGCTACGCGATTCGGTGACCATGGCGGTGCAGGTCAACGGCAAGCTGCGCGGCACCATCGAGGTGCCCGTGGACATCGACAAGCGCGATGCCGAAGCCCAGGCCCTCGAGGTCCCGGGGGTGCAGCCGTTCCTGGAAGGCCGGCAGGTGCGCAAGGTCGTCGTCGTGCCCGGCAAGATCGTCAATATCGTGGTATAGACGGGCCATGAACCCACGTTTCCGCCTTGCCATGGCGCTTTGCGCCAGCGTCCTCCTCGCCGCGTGCGGGTTCCATCTGCGGCGCAGCGCGCAGTTGCCGCCCGGCATGCAGCGGGTATACATCCAGTCCTCCGGCAACACCGAGTTCCGGCGCGCGCTGGCGCGGGCCATGGAAGCTTCCGGCAGCACCGTGGTGGATGAACCGGGCCCGGGGGTGGCCAGGCTGGTGATGCCGGATGCCGACTTCAGCTCGCGGGCGCTGACCATCACCGGGCGCGGACGCATCAGCGAGTACGCCGTGCTTTTCCATGTCGAATTCCGGGTCGTGGATGACCACGGGACCACCCTGGTGCCGCAGCAGAAAATCGAAATGTCGCGCGAGTTCACTTACGACGCGAGCCATGCCATCGGCCGCCAGACCCAGGTCGAGGCCATCCGCAGCAGCCTGGTGCAGGACATGGTGCGTTCGGTCATGTTCCGCCTGCAGTCGGTGGCCGAAGCGCCGTCCCCGGCAGTCTCGTCCGCGGCGCCCGCGGCCGCCGCATCCGCGGTGCATTGACCGCCATGCCGGCCGGATCCGACTCCTGGCGCAGGCAGCTCGCGGCAACCGAGCTGAAACCGGTATACCTGCTGGCCGGGGAAGAACTGCTGGTGCTGGAGGCCGCCGACGCCCTGCGCGCGCGCGCGCGCGAACTGGGCTTCGACGAGCGCGAGGTGATCGACGTCGAGGCCCGTTTCGACTGGGACAACCTGGCGCGTGCGGGCGCCGGCATGTCGTTGTTCGCCACGCGCCGCATGATCGACCTGCGCATCCCCACGGGCCGTCCGGGCCGCGACGGCAGCGCCGCCATCAGCGCCTGGTGCGGGGATCCTCCGCCGGACACGCTGCTGCTCATCACCGCCGTCGAATGGTCGAAGAAGCACGAGGGCGCCTGGACCCGTGCCGTGGACAAGACCGGCGCCAAGGTGGTGTTCTGGCCACCGCGTGCGCACGAATGGCCGCGCTGGATCGCGGCGCGCCTGGCCTCGCGCGGGATCAAGGCCGCGCCCGAGGCGGTGGCCCTGCTGGCCGAACGGGTCGAGGGCAACCTGCTGGCGGCGGCCCAGGAAGTGGACAAGCTGGTCATGCTGCACGGCGAGGGTACGCTCGATGCCGCCACCCTGGAAAAACTGGTCGCCGACAGCACGCGCTTCGACGTGTTCAAGCTTACCGATGCCGCCTTGGGCGGCGACGCCGCCCGCGCCGTGCGCATCGTCGCCGGGTTGCAGTCCGAGGGCGAGGACCTGGTGGCGCTGATGGGCTGGATGATCAATCAGCTGGAACTGGCCCTGCGCCTGGCCTCGGCGCGCGATTTTGCCGCGCAGGCCAAGGCCGAGCGCCTGTGGCCGGCACGCCAGCAATTGTTCCGCGCGGCCTTGCGACGGGCGCCGCGTGAGCACTGGCAGCAGTGCCTGGCGCGTGCCGCGCGCATCGACCGCATGGTCAAGGGACGCGAATACGGCGACCCGTGGCGGGAAGCCCAGCGCCTGGTCGTGGCCATGGCCCAGCCGCGGGTGGCAGAGGCTCTGGCATGAAGCCGCTGGCCGTGTTCGGCGGCACCTTCGACCCGGTGCACCTGGGGCACCTGAGCGTGGCCTGGGAGGCCGCGGAACTGCTCGATGCCGAGGTGCACCTGGTGCCCGCCAACGTGCCGCCGCACCGGCCGCCGCCACGTGCCGACGCGGGTCAGCGCGTGGCGATGCTGCGCGCGGCCCTGCGCGGCCAGGATCGCCTGCAACTGGACACGCGCGAACTGGATCGCGACGGGCCGTCCTACAGCGTCGATACGCTGGCCCAGTTGCGCGACGAGTTCGGCCGACGGCCCCTGGTGCTGCTGGTCGGCATGGACGCCTTCGTCGGCCTGTCGAGTTGGCACCGCTGGCGCGAGTTGTTGCGGCTGGCCCACGTGGGCGTGCTGCGGCGCCCCGGCGTCCCCCGCGCGTTGCCGCAGGAGCTGGCCGACGCGGTGGAAGGCCGGTACACGACGGACGCCGCCGACCTGCATGCCGCCTCGGCCGGGCGTGTCATCGAACTGGACGTGACGCCGCTGGAAGTTTCCGCCACCCGCATCCGGCAGTTGCTGTCCGCGGGGCGCGATCCGCGCTATCTGCTGCCGCAGGGCCTGTTCGACGATCCGGCCCTGCTGGCGCCGTACCGGATGTCCTGACTGCGCGGCCTGCATCCACTCCCCGTTGCCGCT
>CAZMMO010000319.1:0-2856 GCA_964567365.1 uncultured Rhodanobacteraceae bacterium
ACTTCGCGCAGCGGGTCGAGGTCGGCATGGTCGGCATCAACGTGCCGATTCCGGTACCCGTGTCCTATCACAGCTTCGGCGGCTGGAAGCGCTCGGGCTTTGCCGACCTCAACCAGTACGGCATGGATGGCGTGAGGTTTTTCACGCGCACCAAGGTCATCACCCAGCGCTGGCCGCTCGGTGGCGAGGAAGTCAAGCGGGACTTCGCCCTGCCGACCATGTAGGGGACTTCGAGAACCCCCGATGCTCACCGATAACCGACCGTGCTTTTGGGTAGGAGCGCACCTGGGCGCGACAGCATCAGCGTTTGACGAGCCTTGCGCCAGTCGCGCCCGGGTGCGCTCCTACAGCAGAGGTCTCGAATAGCCTCGAATTCGTTCTTCGGCTTGCGCCGGAAGGACGAGCAAAAGCACGGTTTACGGGGCTCTCTGTAAGGGATGGAACGCACGTTCCATTAATTGAAAATATGGAATACACTATCCATGCAAGCCGGTGAGGGCCGGCACCGTGACGGAGGGAAATGATGGCTACCGGTTTGCTCGGGTTCTTTGCCGCGGGCGCAGACCGTCCGGTACTTGCCGACGGGGATGAAGTCGACCGGTTGTATCGCAAGCACCGCATCCGCGTGATGCTTGCGATCACCCTCGGCTACGGTTTCATCTACACCTGCCGACTGGCGCTGGGCGTGGTGAAGAAGCCGCTGCTGGATGCGGGCATTTTTACCGCCAGCGACCTGGGCCTGATCGGTTCGGCGCTGTTCTTCACCTACGCGATCGGCAAGTTGACCAACGGCTTTTTGGCCGACCACGCCAACATGAAGCGGTTCCTGGCCTTCGCCTTCCTGTTGACGGCGTTGTGCAACCTGACCATGGGCTTTTTGTCCACGGTGTGGCTGGCGGTGCTGGTGTGGGGCTTGAACGGCTGGTTTCAGAGCTTCGGCGCGCCGGGCGGCGTGGTCGCGATGACCGCATGGTTTTCCAATCGCGAACGCGGCCGGGCCTACGGCATCTGGAGCACGGCCCATTCCATCGGCGAGGGGCTCACCTTCCTGGTCGTGAGCGCGATCGTGGCCGCGTTCGGCTGGCGCTTCGGGTACTGGGGGCCGGGCCTGATCGGCGTGGTCACGGCGATCGGCGTGTTCATGCTGCTGCAGGATCGGCCGCAGACGCTCGGACTGCCCCCGGTCAACGAGTGGAAGAACGACAGTTACCGCGAGGCCGGGCACGAGTCGGTCGCGTCGCTGTTGCGGTTGCAGTTGTCGATCCTCAGGCGCCCGGCGATCTGGATCCTGTGCCTGGCCTCGGCGACGAATTACGTCGCGCGCTACGCGATCGATTCGTGGGGCATCCTGTATTTGCAGGAGGCGCGCGGGTATTCGCTGACCATGGCCGGGACGCTGCTGATGATCAGCACCCTGGCCGGCATCGCCGGGGCGGTGGCGTTCGGGTTCGTTTCCGACAAGTTGTTCGATGCGCGCCGGCCGCCGGTCAACCTGCTGTTCGCCGTGCTGGAAATCGCGGGCCTGCTCCTGCTTTTCTTCGGCCCGACGAACATGCCGATGCTGATCGTCGCCATGCTGTTGTACGGTATGGGCCTGACCGGCCTGGTGACCTCGCTGGGCGGCCTGTTCGCGGTGGACATCGCGCCCAAGCGCGTGGCCGGCGCGGCGATGGGGGTGATCGGCATCTTCAGCTACATCGGAGCCGGTATCGAGGAACAGGTTTCCGGGCGCCTGATCCAGCATGGCATGACCATGGTGGGTGGCGAACGGGTCTACCACTTCGGGCCGGCGATCACGTTCTGGGTCGGTTGCGCGGTGGTTTCGATGCTGCTGGCATTGTGCCTGTGGCGCACACGCAGGATGGATTGACGATGTTGCAGGCTTCACGGGAACTCCAGGCCATGATCGAGGCCGCGCGCCGCGCCGGCACGGGGCTGGTGCGCCGGTTCGGACACCTGGCGGAACTGGACGTGCGGACCAAGAACGGTCCTGCCGACATGGTTTCGATCGCCGACGAGGAGGCCGAACGCAGCGTGCGCTCGGTGCTCTCGGAGGCGCAGCCGGGTTTCGGATTCCTGGGTGAGGAAGGCGGCACGATCGCGGGCAGCGACTCCGAGAGTCTCTGGATCGTCGATCCGCTCGACGGCACGACCAATTTCCTGTTCGGCACTCCGCTGTGGGGCGTCAACGTGGCCCTGGCCCGAGCCGGCGAGGTGGTGGCGGGGGTGAGCTTTCTGCCGATGCTGGACGAGATGTACGTGGCCGAGCAGGGCAAGGGCGCGTGGTTGAACGGACAGCCGATCCACGTGTCGAACCGCCAGCGTCTGGTCGACAGCGTGCTCGGTTGCGGGATTCCGTTTGCCGGCAAGCCCGACCATCCGCTGTTCGCGCGCGAGATGGCGCTGCTGACCGGACAGTGCGCCGGCATCCGCCGTACCGGTGCGTGTTCGGTGGACATGGCCTGGGTGGCCGCCGGCCGCTGGGACGCCTACTGGGAACGCGCCCTGTGCGCCTGGGACATGGCGCCCGGCGTGATCCTGGTCCGCGAGGCCGGCGGCATGGCCAGTTCGCCCACGGGCGGCGAGCTGGATCTGCACGGCGGTCAGGTGCTCGTGTCCAACGGTCACCTCCATGCCGCGCTGCTGGAGAAACTGAATGCCGCGCTGCACGATGCGGCCCCGGAAGCGACGCATACCGCCTGAGCCCGCGCTGCGCGTTGTCGCCGGTGGATTCCGAATCGGGTGCACTCGCGTCTCGTCATCCCGGCTTGCGCCCACTGCTGTCCGGAGAAAAATCCTACGCACGCGGGAAAGCTTCGAGCGGTGCGGTTTTGTCATGGTTTCGCTTGCATGAAA
>CAZMMO010000320.1:0-2851 GCA_964567365.1 uncultured Rhodanobacteraceae bacterium
TCATCGCCGGACGCAGGATGCCCATGACCAGCCGCCAGACCCGGCTGCGCGACCGCTACCTCGAAGCCATGCGCGACAGGCAGGCGGTGCCGGCCGGGTACCTTCATCCGCAGGTGCGGCCATGAGGCACGAATCGCCCGTGCGAAAAAACGGCAGCGCGTCCGGATACCTGGCCTAGACGGTCAGGGCGGGTTTCCGGCCCGGCATGGGAGCTGGCGATGCCGGCACTGAACCGGCCGCTGCCGGCGGCCGCCGTACCGCGACGCGTTCATGGCGCGCGCGGTACGGCGGACAGGTTCATTCGGCGGCAGGCTGCCCGCCCCAACCGAGGTCCGGGTCGGCGTAGTAGTGGATGCCCAGGGCGTCCAGGTGGGCGCGCAGGCCGCCCATGCGACGGGTGAAGTCCGGGTAGCCGCGCTTTTCCTTGTGCGTCCAGGCCAGCTCGGCAACGGCCGCGAGGCGTGGCCACAGGCGGTTGTCGGCGGTTTCGCCGCTATGCACCAGCTCGGAGAACAGCGTGCCTTCCACACCGGCGGCATGCGGGAACGCCTCGGGCGCGAAAGCGTATACCCGTTTCAGCGGCACCCCTTCCTTGCGGCACCAGGTGTAGGTGTCCGGCTGGCCGGCATAGTTGCTGTGGTCCAGGTACATCCGCGAGCACGGCGACAGGATCAGCTTGTGGCCCTTGTCCACCGCGGCCTGGATGTCGTACTCGTCGTTCCACAGCTGCAGCAGCACCTCGGGGCGCATGTCGGCAACGGAACCTTCTTCCCACACCACGGCGGTGCGTCCCAGGTCGTCGACAATGGCCGAGGCGCGGCTGATGAATTCGGCGTAGCCCGGGTCCTTGATCTCGTCGCCGCCGATGTGGATGTACTCGGACGGAAAGATGGCGACCACTTCCTCCAGCACGTTGCGCACGAACGGGTAGATGACCTCGGGCTTGGTCAGGCACAGCTTGCTGAAGCCCACTTCCACGCCGGTGTAGGGCGCCAGGTTGGTGACATCGTCACAGGCCAGCTCGTTGAGCGAGGCGATGGCTGCCTGGGTGTGCCCCGGCAGGTCGATCTCCGGCACGATGACCACGTGACGGGCCTGCGCGTAGGCGACCAGGTCCTTGAGTTCTTCCTGGGTGTAGTAGCCGGCCACGCCACCCTCGACGGCGCTGGCGCCACCGATGTCGGTCAGTGCGGGGTACTTGCGGATCTGGATGCGCCAGCCCTGGTCATCGGTCAGGTGCAGGTGCAGCCGGTTGAGTTTGAAAAAGGCCATGCGGTCGATGTGCTTTTTCAGGTAGCTGACGGGCAGGTAGCTGCGCGCCACGTCCACCGAGCTGCCGCGCCAGGTGTAGGCGGGCTGGTCCACGATGGCCGCGTGCGGCAGCGTGTAGGCCGGCGCCGGTTGTGCCGGCAGCATCTGGCGCAGGGTCTGCACGGCGTGGAACAGCCCGGTGTCGGTATGGGCGCTCAGAACCACCGACTTGCCCACGTCCAGCCGGTAGCCCTCCGGGCCCAGCTCCGGCGCCTCGACCCGGCGCAGGCGGATCGTCACCGGTGCATCGGCGGCGGTGTCGATCCGCAGCCGGGACAGCAGCGCGCGCACCGCGCGTTCGGCGCCGGGCGCCGCGCCGTCCACGTCCAGGGCGACTTTCTTGCCAAGCTCGAGCGTGCCGGCGTCACGGGTGACCGATTGCGGGGCGGGAACCAGCGTGAGTGGCTGGACGGGTTTTTGCGCCACCGGCTCGCAAGCCGCCAGCGCAAGGGCCATCAGGGAGGAAAGGAGCAACTTCAAGGCATTCTCCGGAAGCAATGTCGGGCCGGGTGCTGTTGCCGGCCGCAAGGGCGCCAACAGCATGAACGACCTGAGCCTACCTTAAACGGATGGACCCGCACGTCCATCCAGCGGCTGGGGTCATGACGCCCCGGCATGAGGTTGCCGCGGCGCGGCATGTCGCAGGTCAGGCCGACCCTCGCGGCGCGCCGAAGGCTTCTTCGTACAGCGCGCCCACCCAGTCCAGAAAAATACGCACGCGCGGCGACAACTGGCGGCGGTGCGGATACAGCGCGGTGACCGGGAAACCGGGGCCACCGAACCCGGCCAGCACCTCGACCAGCTGGCCGCTGCGCAGGTCCTCTTCGACATGGAAGCGCGGCAACTGGATCAGGCCGCAGCCGCTGCGCGCGGCGACCACGTAGCTTTCGGCATAGTTGACCGTGAGCCAGCCTTCGAGCACGACTTCGTGCACCGCGCCGTCCACGGTGAACTCGAACGGATACACGCCGCCGCCGCTGGCGTTGAAAAATTGCACCGCTTGATGCGTGGCAAGGTCCGACGGGTGCCGCGGCGTGCCGAAGCGTGCCAGGTAATCGGGGCTGGCACAGGTGACCTCGGGAATGACGGCCAGCCGCCGCGCGACCAGGCTCGAGTCGCGGACACTGCCGCCGCGGATGGCGATGTCGATGCCCTCGCGCACCAGGTCGACCAGGCGGTCCTCGCTGCTGACCACGATGTCGATACCGGGATAGCGCTCGCGAAACTCGCGGATGCGCGGCAGCACGATCTCGGTGGCATGGGTGCCGTGCATGTCCACGCGCAACCTGCCGCGCGGGTTGGATGCGGCATGGCGCAGCGCGGCCTCGGCATCGTCCAGCTCGCCCAGGATGTGTACGCAACGCTCGTGGAAAGCTTCGCCATCCGGTGTCGGGCGCACATGGCGCGTGCTGCGCTCAAGCAGCCGGGTGCTGAGCCGTGCTTCCAGCTGCTTGATCGCGTGGGTGGCAGTGGCACGCGGAATGCCCAGCTGGTCGGCCGCGCGGCTGAAGCTGCGCTGCTCGACGATCCGCGTGAACAG
>CAZMMO010000321.1:0-2846 GCA_964567365.1 uncultured Rhodanobacteraceae bacterium
GCCCTGGCCTTGAGCACCTTGTTCACGCTGGCCTGGTGGCCGCGTTACGACCTGCATCCCACGGCACAGCTGCTCGGTCGCGCCCAGGCGCATCGGCGCGCCGTCGCCTTCGTGGGCAGCTACGACGGCCAGTTCCATTTCGACGGCCGCCTCACGCGGCCCCTCAAGGAGCTGTACAGCCCCGCGGCCATCGACCGCTTTGCCAAGGCCCACCCGCACGGACTCATCGTCACCCATCCGGACAAGCTGCCGCCCAAGGCGCGGCGCTATGCCGTGCTGATCCAGCCGTTCCGTTCGTCCTGGACCGTCACCTGGCCGGCGCAGACCCTGGCCGACATCGATGCCGGACGCACGCCCGCGGAGCCGGAGCAGCCCACGCGCATCATCGACCCGTATCACCCCGGCCGGTACCGGGCGCAACCGTGAACGACTCGTTCATCGCCCGTCTGCGCGCGCAACTGGATGGGCCGCGCGATGGAGCCTTGCTGCGTTTTTCGCTGGCCCAGGCCCTGCTGCAGGCCGGCGACGCCGGCGCAGCGGTGCGGCAATGCCGCCGGGCCGTCGATTTCGACCCGCAGTATTCGGCCGCCTGGAAACTCCTGGGCCAGGCCTGCCTGGCCGAAGGCGACCGACCCGCCGCCGCCGAAGCCTGGCGCCACGGCATCAGTGTCGCCCGGACACGCGGCGACAAGCAGGCGGAGAGGGAGATGGGGGTTTTTCTGCGGCGGTTGGAGCGGGAGGATGAGGGGCGAGGGGCGAGGGGCGAGTAGCGGGGGCGCCAGGGCCGGGATTTTCGGCTTGCATTCAAAATATCGGGCATTCTCCCGTGCCGTTCTGTCCAATACCCGCAAAGATTCCTCAACCGACGATTTTCGCGCCCTCGCTACTCGCCCCTCGCCCCTCGCCCCTCAATACGGATTGACCAACCCATACCCCGAAAACCGCCGGTAATGCCACTGGTACTGGACAAAAGCCCTCTCCACGCATTGCTCGACGCCATGGTTGAGGGCGGCGCAGGCTTGCGACAAGTCGGGGTCGGCCACGCCCTCGGGGGCGGGCAGGAAATGGATGCGGTAGCCGCGGCCGCGGGCCAGGCGTTCGGTGAAGGCGAACAGCACGGTGGCGCCGGTGCGCGCGGCCAAGCGCGGCAGCAGCACCATGGTCAGGGCGTCGCGGCCGTAGAACGGCGCGATCCGGCCCTCGCCGGCGCGCGGCTTCTGGTCGGGCAGGATGCCCACGTGGCCGCCGCCGCCCAGCCGCTTGTACAGCCGGCGCACGCCGGCGCCCTCGGCGCGCACCTGCTCGGGGGCCAGCTCGCCGCGCACCTTCGTGAGCAGCGGTTCGAGCGCCGACAGGTGTGGCGGCCGGTACAGGATGGTCATGGAAGTGCGCGCGCACAGCCAGTAGTTGAGCAGTTCCCAGCAACCCAGATGCGGTGCGGCGATGATCAGGCCCCGGTCCGCGGCCAGCGCGGCCTCGAACAACTCCAGGCCGCGCACCTCGCGCACTCCCGCCAGCGCGCTGCGCGCATTGCGCCCCCAGATCCATGCCATCTCGCAGATCGAGCGGCCGAACTCCCGCATCGACTGGCGCACCAGCCGCTCGCGCGCCGACGCGTCCAGCCCCGGCCGCGCGATGCCGATATTGACCCGCGCATGATGCGCGGCACGACCACCGCAACGCCACAACAGCCAGCCCAGCCCCGCACCGGCGGCGTGCAGTGCGCGCAACGGCAGCAGCGCCAGCAGGCGCATCGTGAGGTACAGGAGGGCGATGTCCGGGCGCATGAGCGAGGAGTGAGGGAAGAGGAGTGAGAAGTGAGAGGAAAAGCAGGCATCGCCGGATGCCGGCGCTGGCCAAGCATAACCTCACTTGTCCCCACGCCCGCAATTTTGGCTAAGCTCTCTCTCACTTCTCACTCCTCTTCCCTCACTCCTCGCCCTTCGCCCCATGATCAGCCTCATCCAACGCGTCACCCAAGCCAGCGTCCACGTCGAAGGCGAGCTCGTGGGCGCCATCGGCGCCGGTCTGCTGGCGCTGGTGGCGGTGGAGCCGGACGATGGCGAGCCGCAGGTGCGGCGCATGCTCGAGCGGCTGCTGGGCTATCGCGTGTTTGCCGACGCGCAGGGACGCATGAACCGTTCGCTGCGCGACGTCGACGGCGGCCTGCTGCTGGTGCCGCAATTCACCCTGGCGGCGGACACGCGCAAGGGCATGCGCCCCAGCTTCGCCACGGCCGCCGATCCCGCGCACGGCCGCCGCCTGTTCGAGGCGCTGCTGCAGCGCGCGCGCGAGGCCTGGCCGGGGGTGGAAAGCGGGCGTTTCGGTGCCCATATGCAGGTACGCCTGGTCAACGACGGGCCGGTCACCTTCCGGCTCCACGCCAGGTGATGCAAATGCTTGTCGCGGCACGCTTTTTGCTTTGCCTGTCCGACAAGAACATGACCTTGAACTCTGGTCAAAAAAGCACCATCTGGTTATACTGAACGGTTCTTGCGCGTCTGGTGTCCAATCGCTTATGGAAAACAACCCCACCCATCAGCAACAGTCCGAAATCAAGCAGCTCATCACCAAGGGTCGTGAGCAGGGCTACCTGACCTACAGCGAGGTCAACGACCACCTGCCCGACGACGTGGTCGACACCGAGCAGATAGAAGACATCATCTCGATGATCAACGGCATGGGCATCGAGGTGCTCGAGTCCGCGCCCGATTCGGACACCATCAGCGACGACGCGCCCAGCGGCGACGACGACGACACCGCCACCGAGGAAGCCGTGGCGCTGCTGTCGGCCGTGGACGCCGAAGTCGGCCGCACCACCGACCCGGTGCGCATGTACATGCGCG
>CAZMMO010000322.1:0-2823 GCA_964567365.1 uncultured Rhodanobacteraceae bacterium
CTTGGCCAGCAGGATGCCGAGAATCTCGTCCTTGTCCTCGCCATGTACGGGGAAGCGCGAATGGCCGGATTCGACCACCGTCGCAAGGATATCCTTGAGCGGCGCGTTCGCCGGCAGCATGACCATCTGCACGCGCGGCACCATGACGTCGTCGACCTCGAGCTCGGTGACCCGCACCGCGCCTTCGACCATGCTCATGGTTTCATCGGTGAGCAGGCCGTTGCTTTGTGCGCTGCGCAGTTCCTCGAGAAGTTCGTCGCGCGTGCGCGGCTCACCGGAAAAGATGTGGCCCAGGCGATCCCACCAGGAGCGGTGTGCCAGGGCGTTGGTACTTCCAGGGTCCTCGTTCATATACCTTGGTGGTGACGCCCCGCGACGGGGGCACGGTTGGCATTTTAGCGGAAATGGCACGCGGCGTTTCCGGAACGCCGCCACAGCCGTGGGAGGTATTTCCCGCCGGCTGGCGCCATGGCGCGACAGCGTCAACGGCAGCGCCCGCACCGTGCCCGCGATCCGTGCCGCGTCAATCGGACCGGTACGGATCGGCGATGCCGAGGGTGGCGAGAATGCGCCGTTCCAGCGCCTCCATGCGCGTCGCGTCCGCCTCCACGATGTGGTCATGTCCGAGCAAATGCAAGACGCCGTGCACGCTCAAATGCGCCCAGTGGGCACGTGCGGGCTTGCCTTGCGCGGCGGCCTCGCGCGCGACCACCGGTGCACAAATGACGAGGTCGCCGATGAGTGGCGTCGCGATGCCTGCCGGCAGTTCCACCGGAAAGGACAGCACGTTGGTCGCGTAGTCCCTGTGCCGATAGCGTCGATTGAGCATCCGTCCCTCGCGGCCGCCGACCAGCCGGATCGAAAGTTCCGCCGCTCCCGCGCGTCCGGCTCCGGCCAGGGCCGCGGCGACCCAGCGACGGAAACTTGCGCTTGCCGGGAGCCCCGCACGGGGCAGCGCGTAGTTGACATGAACGACGGGAGGCGGGACCCGGGACCCGCCTGCCGTGGCATTGCGCGTGCGGCCGTTGCGCGCGGGTGGTCGCTGGTGCGGCACGCGCACGCGGCTTGTCACGACGCGCCCTGCTGGTCGTCGCGGCGAACCCTGGTTTCGCGCGCCCTCGAACCCGGCGACCCGTTGCCCTCCGCCGCTTCGTACGCCCGCACGATGCGTGCCACCAGCGGATGGCGCACGACGTCGCGCGAGGTGAAAAACGTGAAGCTGATGCCCTCCACGTCGCGCAGTACCTCGATGGCGTGGCGCAGGCCCGAGCGGGCGTTGTGCGGCAGGTCGACCTGGGTGACGTCGCCGTTGACCAGGGCCACCGAGCCGAAGCCGATGCGGGTGAGGAACATCTTCATCTGCTCGACGGTGGTGTTCTGCGCCTCGTCCAGGATCACGTAGGAATCGTTGAGCGTGCGCCCGCGCATGTAGGCCAGCGGGGCGATCTCGATGACGTTGCGTTCGATCAGGCGGGCCACCTTCTCGAAGCCCAGCATCTCGTACAGCGCGTCGTAGAGCGGGCGCAGGTAGGGATCGACCTTTTGCGACAGGTCGCCGGGCAGGAAGCCCAGCTTCTCGCCCGCCTCGACCGCCGGGCGCACCAGCAGCAGGCGTTGCGCGCGGCCGTTTTCCAGCGCCTCCACGGCGCTGGCCACGGCCAGATAGGTCTTGCCGGTGCCGGCCGGTCCCACGCCGAAGTTGATGTCGTGGGTGGCGATGGCGTGCAGGTAGCGCTTCTGGTTGGGGCCGCGGCCCTTGACCGCGCCGCGCCGGACCTTGATCACCACTTCCTGGGTCTCGCCGGCGTCGTCCTCGGCCAGCGTGTCGATGCCCGCTTCGGACATCATCAGGTGGATACGCGGGCCATCCAGGGTTTCCTCGGCCGTGGCGTCGTATAACGTGTGCAACAGGCGGTCGGCCGCCTTCACCGCCACCGGCTCGCCGATCACGCGGAACACGCTGCCGCGGTTGCTGATCTCCACTCCCAGGCGCAGCTCGATCTGACGCAGGTGCTCGTCGAACGGGCCGGCCAGGTTGGCCAGGCGCACGTGGTCGTCCGGTTCGAGGGTGAAGTCGTGTTGGATGGGGGCAGCCGTCATGGAACTTGCGCAAGATTGATACGTGAATCCTTCTCCCCTCGGGAGAAGGCGCCGGCAGGCGGATGAGGGTCCGGTGCGAATCTTCCTTTCCGGACCCGGGATGCCCGGGAAAATTCGCCTGTGGGCGTGCGAGGGTAGCGCGAAGGCTCGTCCACGGCCAGTTCGTGCGGTTCGTGGGCATGCATTGGCAGGGAAGGATATCCAGGGTCTTGCAAATAATTAATTATTTAATTAATAATGAGTCATGACCCGGAAGCAAGCACCCCGAAGAAAGCGCCGCAGCGCCGGCCGCCCCAGTGGCGACGGCGTCGACCTGCGTGCCCGACTGCTGGACGCGGCCATCGCCCGGTTTGCGCGCGACGGCATCGCCGCCACCTCGTTGCGTGCCATTGCCGCCGACGCGGGCGTCACGCCGGCGATGCTGCATTACTACTTCGGCGACAAGGCACAGTTGAAGCAGGCGCTGATCGAGGAGCGCCTGCAACCCACGATGGAACCCATCCGCGAGCGCCTGATGCGGCACGGCGAAGACCCCGCGGCGCTGGTGGGCGCCTTCGTGCACGGCATCGGCGCAGCGGTGGCCCGTCATCCCTGGCTGCCGTCGCTATGGGTGCGCGAAGTGCTGTGCGAGGGCGGCGAGTTGCGTCAGGTGCTGTTCGACGACCTGCTGCCCAACATGCCGCGGATCCTGGCCGACCGTTTTGCCCAGGCCCAGGCCGCCGG
>CAZMMO010000323.1:0-2794 GCA_964567365.1 uncultured Rhodanobacteraceae bacterium
GGCGCCATGCGCCAGCGCGTGGTCGAGCGCCGCGCGCACGGCCGCCACCTGGGCGGCATTGCACTGCTCCGGGGTGGCCCGCGGGCTGTCCGGATCGACCTCGGTGGTGGTGGTGAAGGTGGCATTGCTGATGCCGGCGCACAGGCCCCATTCCTTGCAGGGATAATGGATGACGCCCGGCGCCACCTGCGGCGAACCGATGATGCAGCCCTCGGCATCGGCCGGGGCGATGTGGGTCACCTTGGCCACCGCGTCGATGACCGCCTGCTGGAAGGCCGGCTGCGGATTGCCGCTGTCGGCGCACAGGTAGAACCCGTCGGGAATCGTGCCCGGCTGGTAGGGCTTGCCGTCGCGCGCGGCCAGGGCCGGGCGGAATTCGGACTCGTCCGTGTCGGTGGTCTCGTGCAGGTCGATGTGCAGCAGCAGGCGGTCGCGCCAGGGCGCGACCAGCGCCATCAGCGCCGCCGCTTCCTGCACCGCGCTGCCGGGATGGAACGAACGGTTGGGGTCGATCGCCTGCGCGTTCCAGCGATGGATGCGTTCATACCCCCACGGGCTTACGCAGGGCACGATCATCAGGTTGACGCGGCCGGCGTAGTCGTTCGCATACTGTTCGGCGAATTGCAACGCCCCCAGTACGCCGCTGGTCTCGTAGCCGTGCACGCCGCCGGTCACCAGCGCGTTCGGCAGGGCATCATCCCAGGTGCGGCTGCGCAGGACGAACAGCGGATAGCGGTCGGGCGGATAGTCCAGCCTGCCGTACTCGGTCACCTCGAAACGCGAATACAGGGCGTCGACGCGCGTGAGCACGTCGTCGCGGTAGCTGCGCTGGCGGACCTGCCGCGCCAGCCAGGCGGCCACTTCGGCCTCGCCCCAGGGAACCCCGGACGTGCCGATCGGATAGGGTGCCGCTGTCGTGGATGCCATCTTTCGGATCGTACCGTGCGGAAGAGCGCCACTGTAGCACCGGCCGGCGACATGCCGTCGCCGGCCGGATCCGCACGCCACGGTCAGAAGCGGCCGGCCTGCAGGTCGGCGATCGCCTCGTGGATCTGTCGCGTGCTGTTCATCACGAACGGGCCGTAGCGCGCGACCGGCTCGCGCAGCGGCTTGCCGGCGACCAGCAGCAGGCGCGCGGGTTGCGCGCCAGCTTCGAGCGCCACGCCGTCGCCGTCCCCGAACACGGCCAGCTCGCGGTGCGCCAGAGTCTCCTTGCCCGTCTTCACGCCCTCGCCGTCGAACACGTAGGCGAAGGCATGGTGGCCCGCCGGCAGGGGCACCTCGACCTCCGCGCCCGCCTCGAGTGCGATGTCCAAGTACACCGGCTCGGTGGCGACGCCGCTGACCGGACCGCTCACGCCGCCGAAGTCGCCGGCGATCACGCGCACGTTGACGCCCGCGGCCGGCTGCACCTCGGGAATGTTCTCGGGCGCGATGTCCTGGTAGCGCGGGGCGGTCATCTTGTCGCTGGCGGGCAGGTTCACCCACAGCTGGAAGCCGCGCATCAGGCCTTCTTCCTGCTCGGGCATTTCCGAGTGCACGATGCCGCGGCCGGCCGTCATCCACTGCACCGAGCCGGCGGTCAGCAGGCCGCTGTTGCCCTGGTTGTCGCCGTGGCGCATGCGCCCGTCGAGCATGTAGGTGACGGTTTCGAAGCCGCGGTGCGGATGCTCGGGGAAGCCGGCAATGTAGTCCTCGGCCTTGTCCGTGCCGAATTCGTCCAGCAACAGGAACGGATCGAGCATGTCCAGCGCCGGCTGGCCGATCACGCGGGTCAGCTTGACCCCGGCGCCATCGGAAGTGGGCATGCCGCGTACGCGGCGGACGACGGTTCGGGTGTTCATGGACTTGCCTCGCAAGTGTCTGGAATGTCCACGATATGCGGGCAATGCGGTCCGAAACCAGTGGGGTGCGGGGAACGGTCTGTTGCTGGCGGGCAACAGTGTTTTTCGGGGACCGGGGGCCAGGGGCCAGGGGCCAGGGGCCAGGGGCCAGGGAAAAGCTGCCTCACCGTCATTCCGGGCGCAAGCCGGGATGACGAACGAGGGGTGTGGAAATGGTGGGGAGCAAAGGTTGTTGCCGAATACCGGGACGAAGTCCCACGCCTTTTCCGGGTCCCGGGTCCCGGATCCCGGCTCTCAATGCAGCCAGTGCCCGTCGCGATGGCGCGGAACCGGACCGAAATGGCGCCTGCCGGCGGCCACCCGGCGCTCGTTGTCGCTGGGCGCGCGCAGGCGCCAGTAATTGGCCACCGCGCCCAGGACCTGCGGTACCTGGGCCAGGCACTCGTCGTATTCGTCTTCGGACAGGCGCTCGAACTCGGCGTCGGCGGTGAGCACGCCCTCGTCCACGGCCAGGGCCATGATCGGGCCCAGCAGTTCCATCAGCTGCGGATCCTCGGCCAGGCGTTTTTCCCACAGCGCGGCATGCAGGTCGATGCCGCGGCTGAATCCCTCGCACCAGCCGGCGGCCGTGAGCACGGGGATGTCCGGGTCGCTGCCCGGAACCTCGTCGGGGTCGAGCTCGCCCAGGATCGGCTGGTAGGCATCCACGCTCAGCTCCACCGGAATGGAGTCGTTCAGGCGCGCCAGCAGGGCCAGTACGCGCTCCCCCTCCTCGGAATCGTGGAAGGGGCTGCTGAGGATCTGCGGCAACCATTCCTCGGGCGCCACCGGCGTGGGCCCGATGGCCAGCGCCGTCAGCAGCCCGTGCACGCCGTCGAGCAACAGGCTGCCGTCCTCGGCGCGCGCGCGCAGGAACCGGTCGAGCTCGTCGAGCTCGGCATCGGCGAGCA
>CAZMMO010000324.1:0-1188 GCA_964567365.1 uncultured Rhodanobacteraceae bacterium
TGCTGCTGACCCGCTACAACCCGGCCCGCGTGGCCGCCGGCGAAATGCTCAGCGTGGGCGACGTGGAGGAGATCCTGGGCATCAAGGTGGTTGGCGTCATTCCCGAGTCCGAACAGGTGCTGGCCGCTTCCAACGCCGGCATCCCCGTGATCCTGGATGCCAATGCCCGTGCCGGCCATGCCTACAGCGACGCCGTGGCACGGCTGCTCGGCGAGGAGCGCGCCCTGCGCTTCGTCGACGCCCCCAAGAAGGGAATCCTCAAGCGCATGTTCGGAGGCTGATCCATGGGCATCCTCGATTTTCTCCGCGGCAAACCGCAAAACACCGCCAACATCGCCCGCGAACGCCTGCGCATCATCGTCGCCCAGGAACGCGGCACCCGCGGCGGTCCCGACTACCTGCCCCTGCTGCGCAGCGAGCTGCTGGAAGTGATCCGCAAGTACGTGCACGTCGAGCCCGAGGCCGTGCAGATCAACCTCGAAAGCGAGGGCGGCCAGGAGCTGCTCGAACTGTCGGTCGCCCTGCCCGAACATCCGGACCAGGCCGCCCAAAGCGGCACCTGACCTCCCGCGTACCACCACGGATCCTCGTTTCCATGCCCACCCATCCCGGCACGCCCCGCCCGGCCACCGTCCTGCGTCTGGCCGACATCGGCCCGGAGGCGCCCGCCCGCCTGCTGGCCGGCCACGGATTGACCCTGCGCCAGGTTGCCGACGGGGCGCCCATCCCGGGCAGCTACTGGGGCGAACCGGAAGCCGGCGTCATCGCCGGCAATGTGTATGCGCGCGCCGACACGCCCGTGCACTCCCTGCTGCACGAGGCCTGCCACCTCATCGTGCTGCCGCCGGCACGCCGCGCAACCGTGCACACCGACGCCACCGACTCCCTCGAGGAAGAGGACGCCGTGTGCTACCTGCAGATCCTGCTGGCCGACGAACTGCCGGGCGTCGGCCGGCAACGCCTGATGGACGACATGGACGCCTGGGGCTACAGCTTCCGCCTGGGCTCGGCGCGCGCCTGGTTCGAGCACGACGCCACCGAAGCCCGCCAGTGGCTGCTGCGGCACGGCCTGCTGCCGGGCCGCACGGCGGGTATTGTTCGTCGAACGGAACCCGCCCTGATCCCGGACAAGGGACGAGGGGCGAGAGGCGAGTAGCGAGGGCGCGAACACCGGGGGGCGAGGCAAAC
>CAZMMO010000324.1:1288-2789 GCA_964567365.1 uncultured Rhodanobacteraceae bacterium
CGAGGCAAACGGATGGACAGCAGTACGCCGGCCATGGTCCATCACCCGCGTTTTCCGCTATGCTCCGCGCAGGAGATGGCATACCTCCTGCCCTTCCGGGCAAACCGCCTGCGGCATGCCGAACCACGCCGCACCGCTGATGATGCCTGCAACCGCCGATCGCCGAAGGCCGGTCCGTCCGCCCTTCGCGACCGGTTCGTTCTGGTTGTCAGGAGGTATCCGCATGGGTTTGACCGCATTGTTCGCCGTGGGACTGGGCGCCGCCTTCGGCGCATGGCTGCGTTGGGTGCTGGGTCTGCTGATGAACCCGCTGTTTCCCACGCTGCCGCTGGGCACCCTGGCCGCCAACCTGCTGGGCGGCTTCCTGATGGGCCTGGCCCTGGGCGTGTTCGCCCATTACCAGAGCCTGTCCCCCGAGTGGCGCCTGTTCGTCACCACCGGCTTCCTGGGTGGGCTGACCACGTTTTCCACCTTCTCCGCCGAGGCCGTGACCCTGCTGCTGCGCCAGCAGTATGGATGGTTTGCCGCCCACGTGGGCGCACACGTCGCCGGTACGCTGGCCGCCACCCTGGTCGGCTTCGCCCTGATCCGCCTTGCCCTGCGCGCCTGAGGAAGAATCCATGAACACATCGTCCGCAACCGGAATCCGCAATGGCGTGAATCTGCGTTTCTTCATGCTTGCCGACGCACGTCACGACGGCATGCTGCTGTCCGAATGGCTGCTCGAACAGGCCAGGCGCGAACGCCTGGCCGGCGGCTCGGTATTCCGCGCCATCGCCGGCTTCGGCCGCCACGGGGTGCTGCACGAGGAAGCGTTTTTCGAACTGGCAGGCAAACTGCCGGTGGTGGTGGAATTCATCCTCGACGAGGACGAAGCCGCCCGGCTCCTCGAGCTGGTACGCACGGCCGGGGCCGAGCTGGTTTTCACGCGTACGGCCATCCAGTACGGAGTACTGGGAGAAAGGATCTGATCGCGCCCCATCCACCGTAGGAGCGCACCTGGGCGCGACGGTCTCAAGGCTTGTTCATGGTCGGAGGCTGTCGCTCCCGGGTGCGTTCCTACGTACGGGGACATGCATGATCGGCTTCAATACCGATATGATCACAGGCTGATCCCGCGCGGGAACGAGGGGACACCCAATCCACAACCGACGGCCCTGGGCTGCCACATGAGGAGGTATCGTGAGTCAGGATTCGTTGAAGGCACGCGCCGCAGAACTGCTGGGGCACGCCGGCATACGCATCAACGGCGATGCGCCCACCGACATCCAGGTGCATGACGAACATCTGTATTCGCGCGTGTTCGCGCACGGCTCGCTGGGGTTCGGCGAAGCCTACATGGACGGCTGGTGGGACGCCGGGGATCTGCCCGGTCTTTTCACCCGCATCCTGGGCTCGCACCTGGACGAGAAGATGCGGAACCTGGGCACGCTGATCGCCCACCTCAAGGCCAAGTACATCAACGAACAGCGCGGCAAGCACGCCTTCGAGATCGGCAAGG
>CAZMMO010000325.1:0-2788 GCA_964567365.1 uncultured Rhodanobacteraceae bacterium
TCCTTCTCGGTGGCGCGCTTGTCGTGGGCCTGCTTGCCGCGGGCCAGGCCGATCTCCACCTTGACGTGGTTGGCCTTCCAGTACATGGCCGTCGGAACCAGGGTGTAGCCCTTGCGTTCGACCGCGCCGATCAGCTCGTCGATTTCGCGGCGGTTGAGCAGCAGCTTGCGGGTGCGGCGGTCGTCGGCCACGACGTGGGTGGAGGCGCTGATGAGCGGCGGGATGGACGTGCCGAACAGGTAGATCTCGCCGTCCTTGATCAGGGCATAGCTGTCGCCGAAATTGATGCGCCCGGCGCGCAGCGATTTCACTTCCCAGCCCTGGAGGGCGATGCCGGCCTCGAAGCGCTTGTCGACGTGGTATTCGTAGCGGGCGCGCTTGTTGAGTGCGATGGTGTTGCTGCCCGCCTTGTTTTTGCCCTTGGTCTTTGCCATGTCCGTTAAGATGGTGCGTAGGGAGCGCCGCGGGGCGCTGGATTTGCCTGAGCGGAGTCGCTGTGATCGAGATTCGTCGTAGCGCGTTGGTGCCTTTTGCGCCCGGCCAGATGTTCGACCTGGTGAATGATGTGGAAGCCTACCCGAAGCGCTTCCCCTGGTGTGTCGGTGCCCAGGTGATCGAACGCGAGGACAATGTACTGGTGGCCCGCCTGGACCTGCGTTTTGCCGGCCTGCGCCACAGTTTCACCACGCGCAATACGGCGCAGGCGCCGAATCGTATCACCGTGAGCCTCGTCGAGGGGCCTTTCCACTCGCTGGAAGGGCAGTGGAGCTTCGACGCGCTGGGGGACAACGGTTGCAAGGTCGGTCTGGTGCTGGATTTTGATTATCGGGGACACTTCGGCGGCATGGCGCTGAAACTCGGTTTCCAGGGCCTGGCCAACCGCATGGTGGACGATTTCTGCCGCGAGGCGAGGAAAACCTATGCCTGATCCCGCCGCCGGGAGCATCCAGGTCGAGGTGGTCTTCGCCGAACCGGGTCGCGCGTGGACCCGCGATCTGCGCCTGCCGGCGGGAGCGACGGTGGCGCAGGCGGTGGCGGCTTCCCGGTTGGCCGAGGAGCGGCCGGACGTGCGGGTGGCCGATGATTGCCTGGGCGTGTTCGGTCGCCGCGTCAAGCCGCAGCAGGTGCTGCGTGACGGCGACCGGGTCGAGGTCTATCGTCCGCTGGCCATGGACCCCAAGGAGGCAAGGCGCCGCCGCGCACGGCCGCGGCGCTGACCGCCGGCTCACTCGTCGCTGTTGCTGGCCTTGTCGCCCTTGGCTCCGTTGGCCTTGTCGCTGCCGGCGGAGTCGTACATCTTGGCCTGCTGGAGCATCTTCTTGGTGTCGGCGGCGAACAGGCTGCCTTCGGTACGCGTGAGCGTGCCGTTGTCGAAGAACAGGGACAGCTTGCGCACCTGCATCTTGCCGTTCTTGGCGGCGAAGGCATGCACGTAGTCCCACCGGTCGTGGTCGAAGGGTGAGGCGACGGAGGGCGAACCCATCAATGCGATCACCTGGCGCTGGGTCATGCCAGGCTTCAACTGGTCCACGGTTTTCTTGTCCAGCAGGTTGCCCTGCTGCAACGGCGGGTGATAGACCAGCCCGCAGCCGGCGACGGCCGCGGCCAGGAACATGCAGGTCAGGGGGCGAAGAAACGTTCGCATTCGACGGGAATCCGGTTGGTGCAAAGCACGGGATGATACACTAGAGGCGTTCCGATCCGTTTGCCGAAGGCATCCATAGTTGACGAGGGCCCCATGGACCAGGAATCGCAAGAGCTGCGCAAGGCCGGTCTGAAGGTGACGCATCCCCGCATGCGCATCCTGCACCTGTTCGAGGGTTCCGACGAGCGGCATCTGACAGCGGAAGACATCTACAAGCAACTCCTGGCCGGGGAAGAGGACATCGGGCTGGCCACGGTATACCGCGTGCTGACCCAGTTCGAAGCGGCCGGCATCGTGGTCAAGCACAATTTCGAGGGCGGACAGGCGGTGTACGAGCTTGACCGTGGCCAGCATCACGACCACATGATCGATGTAGACAGCGGCCGCGTCATCGAGTTCGTCAGCGAGGACATCGAGCGCCTGCAACAGGCGGTAGCCGACAAGCACGGCTACGAGATCGAGGACCACAGCCTGGTGCTGTACGTGCGGCAGAAGCGGAAAAAACGCTGAATTTCCGGTTGTTTGGCGGCCTCTCGTGTGAAATTGCGAGAGGCGGCGTGGGCAACGTCGCGGATGTTGCGCCGCAGCAGTCATCGAGCGAGAAAAAGGCCGCAGCAGGGACATGCCTGTCCTGCGTGCGGCCAGTACGGAATGGATTCGCATCTTCCGACCCGACGTCGGGCGTATCCAGTACCGGTGGAAAGCGTCCTGCTTTCCGGGCAGGCCGATTGTCCCCACAACCGGTCTGCTCCCACCATCCAGGCGGATGGTGTCTCCCCCACATCACTGGAAACAGAGCCTACCCGACACGCTCCGTGCCCGGTATCGGAAAGATTCCTAGAAGAAGCCTCGCATAACCACGGGTCATGGATGGCCCGCGGCCGGGATCGCCGGAATGCGTCTGTCGCGGGGGCCGGAATCCGCCCGATCTCGGCGGTATGCGCCGGACGGAGCCGGTGGCGCGGGGCGGGTCCGGATTCCTCTCCCTAGAGGGCACCTCGAATAACCCGTCATTCGGCGATAGGAACGAAAATTCTCTGTGAGGGCGGCCATCTGAGGTGGATTCCCTCCCTGATCCACCCCTTTCAGGGGGATTGGGCTGCCTGTGGCAGCCCATCCGCCTCATGCGGGCACTATTCCCCT
>CAZMMO010000326.1:0-2766 GCA_964567365.1 uncultured Rhodanobacteraceae bacterium
GCCGGCGATCACGATGACGCTGTACTTCATCATCTTCGGCAAGGTGGTCGGCAGCCGCATCGGCGTCATCGAGGGCGGCTTCACCTACATGCAGTACATCGTGCCGGGTCTGGTGCTGATGAGCGTCATCACCAACAGCTACAGCAACCTCACCAGCTCGTTCTTCGGCGCCAAGTTCGGACACTACGTGGAGGAGATGCTGGTCTCGCCGATGCCCAACTGGGTGATCCTGTCGGGCTACATCGCCGGCGGCATGCTGCGCGGGCTGTGCGTGGGCGTGGTGGTGCTGCTGATCGCGCTGCTGTTCACGCACCTGGACATCGCCCACCCGTGGATCATGCTGACCACGGCCATGCTGACCTCGGCGGTGTTCGCCCTGGCCGGTTTCGTCAACGCGGTGTTCGCCAAGAAGTTCGACGACATCGCCATCATCCCCAGCTTCGTGCTGACACCGCTGACCTACCTGGGCGGCGTGTTCTACTCGATCAAGGACATCGGCGAGCCGTGGCACACGCTGTCGCTGGCCGACCCCATCCTGTACATGGTCAACGCCTTCCGCTACGGCGTGCTGGGCATCAGCGACATCCACGTGTGGGTGGCCTACGCGGTGATGGTGCTGTTCCTGCTCGCGTTCGGCGGCTTCGGCATCTGGCTGCTCGGGCGCGGCGTGGGCATGCGCTCGTAACCCGCCGCCGTACGCGACGATTGCGTGTGTGTGTAGGAGCGCACCCGGGCGCGACCGGCGCAAGGCTCATTGGAAGCCTATGCCAGTCGCGCCCAGGTGCGCTCCTACATAAAGCGAATGGACGGCACTCCGCGAGCGGGAAGCTTGCGTTATCGCGCCCGGGTGCGCTCCTACTTGGTCTGCTTGGGCAGCGGGGCGAGGTTGAAGGTGATGCTGGGCATCTTCTTGTCGAGGGCCTGGATCACGTCCGCGGTCAGATCGTTCTTGGGGTTGCCGCCCAGCACATCGTCGCGGTCGAGCAGGATGCCGCAACCGTGCTGCTTGTAGCTGCTGACCACCAGCGGGTCGAGCTGCGTGGCAATTTGCTGCATGGCCTTGGAACGGGTGACGCGGATGCGTGCATCCAGCTTGCGGGCCTTGGTCTGGAACGCCTGCATGCGCTGTTGCAGGGCCTTCTGCTCGCTCTCGCGCTTGGCCTCGCTCAACGACTTGGCTTCCTTCTGGAACTTCTGGATATCGCTGTTCAGAGGCTTGCGCTCGGTCTGCAACTGGTTGTTCGCCTGGCTGGCCAGCTGCTTCAGGCGTGCCGTGGCCGCCTTGCCGACCTTGGAATTGGACAGCACCTCGTTGCGCGAGAGCATGCACACGCCCGGCACCGACTTGTCGCCGAAGGAGTTCTGGGCGCTGACGGCGGTCAGCGGCAACATCAGGGTGCCGGCCAGGGCGGCGGCGAGGATGAAACGATGCGAAGGCATGACAGGAATCCTATGTGGAATGTGGTGAACGTTTGGGTGGTCATCCCGGATCGATGACCGAACGTGGCCCGAATGTCGTCTCCGGTTTCCGAACGGGGCCGCTTGTCCGGCAAGGGGACCCCCGACATCGCCATTTCCAGGGCCGGTCGTGTTCTGCCGGCTTGCCGGAAAGCGCCATGATAGCGGCTTCGAACGGATTTTCGAGCCCCCGCCCGCTCCCAAGCCGCTCGCTCGGGCAATGGGGGAGAGACTCCTTGCGGCGCAAATAGTTCCCCGCTTGCAGGACAACCGTCCCCGGGCGGAACGGGGCGCCGTATTCCCGCGAAACCGATCAAGACCGCCGACGTGGACGAATCCCCCTCGTCTTCCAGGGGCCGGCGCGCGTGTTCGAACCGCAGGATCCGGCGGTCAGGGCCGCCCTCGGCAACCGGATCAAGCCGGGCGGCGTGGTCGTCATCCGCTATGCCGGTCCGCCGAAACCGGTCGCGCCCGGGTGCGCTCCTACCCCCTTGGGCGCAGCGCCGGCGGCTGCGACAATGCGCGGATGTCCGCTTCCCACGATCCGGCGCTGATCGACATCGGCGCCAACCTCACCCACGAATCCTTCCGCCACGATTTCGACGCCGTGCTCGAGCGCGCGCAAGCGCACGGCGTCACGCGCATGGTCGTCACCGGCGCCGACCGTGACGGCAGCCACCAGGCGCTGGCACTGGCGCAGGCCCGTCCCGGCGTGCTGTACGCCACCGCCGGCGTACACCCGCACCACGCCGTCGACTACGACGCGGCCACCGAGGCGGACCTGCGCGCCCTGGCCGCCCACGACGCCGTGCGCGCCATCGGCGAAACCGGGCTGGACTACCACCGCAACTATTCCCCGCGCGCCTCGCAACTGGCCGCCTTCGAGAAGCAACTGGCCATCGCCATCGACCTGGGCATGCCAGTGTTCCTGCACCAGCGCGACGCGCACGCGGATTTCCTGGCCCTGGTCAAAAGCGCACGCGACCGGCTGCCCGCCGTGGTCGTGCACTGCTTCACCGACACCCGCGAGGCCCTGTCCGACTACCTGGACCTGGACTGCCACATCGGCATCACCGGCTGGATCTGCGACGAGCGCCGCGGCACCCACCTGCGCGAGCTGGTGCGCGCGATCCCCGCCCACCGCCTGATGCTGGAAACCGACGCGCCCTATCTGCTGCCGCGCAACGCCCAGCCCAAGCCTTCGCACCGGCGCAACGAACCGATGTACCTGGCGCACATCTGCCGCGAGGTGGCACGCGACCGCGGCGAGGACCCGGCCGTCACCGCCGCCAACAGCACGGCCGCCGC
>CAZMMO010000327.1:0-2759 GCA_964567365.1 uncultured Rhodanobacteraceae bacterium
GACTTAAAATCCGCAGGCCGCAAGGCCATCCGGGTTCGAGTCCCGGTCCGGGTATTCCAGGGCTTTTCGCGTCGTTCGAGACGATGCTCGATTCCTCATGTCGGCGAAAGCCTACATGAGAACATGCAAAAATCCCATGGATGAAGACAGTTTTTCCACTGGTTTTCGCAATCCACGGCCCGTATGTTGGTCCTTCGCGGGGGGCTGGCATGCTTTTGCCGGCGCTTTTTCTCGTATCGCAGGCACCGATGCCTGCTTGCAAGGCGTTGCAGGCAGGCCTAACTTGATGCGTGACGGGTGGAGGCTTGGGCCATGATCAGCGTAGTACTTGTCGATGACCATGAACTGGTGCGGGTCGGCTTTCGCATGATCCTGCAGCAGCAGGACGACATTGACGTGCGCGGTGAAGCGGGTACGGCCGAGGAGGGCCTGAGGCTGATCAAGGCGGAGCGGCCGGATGTGGCGCTGATCGACGTGCACATGCCGGGCATGAGCGGTCTCGAGTTGACCGAGCGTATCGGCAGGGCGGCGCTGGCCACGCAGGTGCTCATCCTCACCGTCGTGGACGACGCCCGGTTTCCATGCAAGCTGCTGGATGCCGGCGCGCTGGGATACCTCACCAAGAATTGCGGCCCCGACGAGTTGTTGACCGCGGTGCGCAAAGTGGCCGCCGGCAAGCGCCATCTTGCTCCCGATGTGGCGCAGCGCCTGGCCCTGTCGACGCTCGACGGCGACGACTCACCCTTCGACATGCTGTCCAGCCGCGAGCTGGAAGTGGCCATGATGCTGGTGCGGGGCAAGCCCCTGACGGTCATCGGCGAGCAGCTTCACCTGAGCCCGAAGACCGTTTCCACCTACAAGCAACGCCTGATGGACAAGTTGAACGTGGACCATGTTCTGGGCCTGGCGCACCTGATGACGGCCCATGGTCTGCTGGATACACGCATGCAGCGGGGGGCATCCGTCTAGAAACGCACCGTGAAGTTCGCGGGGGCATGCCCTTCGATACCTCAGGGCGAACGGGTTTCGGCAAAGCGGCTCGGCAGCAGGGCAAGCATCGCCCGCCGACATGGAGCTTCGCATGGCGGGCAGTGCCCGCCGTGCATGTCTTTTTGCGGGTTTTCAGCCGCCGGTGTGCGGTGTCTGCTCCTTGGCGGGCGCCGTGGAGGGTGCGGGCCCGGGTGCATTGGCGGGTGCGGCCGCGGGAGGGGTGTCCTGGTGCCCGCGTGTCGATGGCAGCAGATCCCCTTGCGCCGGCTGGTGGGGCGCCGAGACGGAGCCCGTTGCGACGGAGGACGCAGGAGACGGCGCTGGGGCAACGGCCGGTGAGGGTGATGCGACGGTCGAAGCCGCTTGTCCGCTTCCGGTGGTCGTGGGAACGGGGGGAGGCATCGTGGCGTGGCCCTCGCCATGTACCGGCGCTGCCCGTGGTGCGGATTTGGGCGTGTTCTCCGGCTTGGAGGCCGGTGCAGGTTGGGGCGGCTGGGCCGGAGTCGGAGCCGGAACCGGGGCTTGAACCTGGGCCGGAGCCGGGGCGGGTTTCTTCCCGTCACCGCCGGTCTCCGGAGGGTTCCGAGGCGTGCGCGCAACTTCGTCGCGCCCGGACGGCGCGTCCGCCGGTGCCGGCGTGGATGCCGCCGGCGCCGAAGTCTGCCGCTGGGAGGTCGTTCCGGACGACTGGCTGTCGCCTGTCGTGGCGGTGGAGCCCGTGCTTCCCGATGCCTGGTCGGTGCCTGCCGCCGGGTTGGAGGAACGGCGCCGGCGCCGGCCACCGCGCCTGCCGCGCCGACGGCGCTGGCCGGTGCCGGTCGTGCTTTCCTGCGCCGGACGGCCATTTGCCGGGGCCGCCGATTCCCGGCCCGATGCCGGTTCCCCGGTATTCGTGGTCGGCTTGCCGCTGGCTGTTTCCGCGGTAGCCTTGGCTCCGATGTTCGTCGCCGGTGCCGAAGCGGATTTTGTCGCGGACTCGCTACCGCCGGACCTGCCGCTGTCGGCCGGGGTGGACTTGGCCTCGGCGCGGTTGCCGCGTTGGCCATTGCCGGTACGCTCGCCGCGCGTCGATTTGCCGGACGCCGCCGTCGAGCCGCCGCCATTGCGCGCACGCGCCGGTGCCTTGTCGTTGCTGCCACTGCGTGGACGCCGTGACGACCTGCCGCCTTCACCGCTGCCGCTGCCGGAGCCGGTGCTGCGCCGGGTGCGCTGGTCGCGGCCCGACTTCTGGCCGGCGTCCGCATCCCGTCGAGAAGAGGTGGAACGGCGGCTGCGTTGCGTCTGCGAGGCGGTGTCGCGGCGCGCTTCGCTACGTCTGGATCCATGCTCGTCGACGGCCCTGGGTTCCGCTGCCGGCTCCTGGCCGGCGCCGAACCAGCCGAACAGGCGCGCAAGGATGCCGCCGCCAGCCGCCGCCGTGTTGTCGGCTGGTGTTGACACCGGCTCCGGTTCGGGCACCGCATGCACGGGAGCGGGGGTGGCCGGCACGATGCGGCTCACGGCGGGCTCTTCGCCGCTGCCGGCGTCCTGCCCCATCTTGCGCACGGGCGTCTCCACCACCGCGGTGAGGCGCTCGTAGCTGGGCTTGCTGTGCTCGCCCATGTCGGCCTCGCGGATGCGCGTGATGTCCAGGTGCGGCGTTTCCAGCTTGTCGTCGGCCACGACGACCACGTGCACCTTGTGGCGCAGTTCGATTTCGACCACGCTGGCGCGCTTTTCGTTGAGCAGGAAGTTGGCCACGCTGACCGGCGCCTGCACCAGCACCTGGC
>CAZMMO010000328.1:0-2747 GCA_964567365.1 uncultured Rhodanobacteraceae bacterium
AGCCACCAGCAGGACTGGCGGCGCGTGATCAACTGGTTGCGCCGCAACCGCTAAGGAAGCCCTGGTTCGGATGGGGCGTACCCGAGTAGGGCGGGCATTGCCCGCCGCGTGATCGTCATGCCGGCGGGCACTGCACGCCCTGCTTGATTTCAGAGTCGAAAACCGATCCGTCGGAGCTTCCCGACCATGCACGAGCTGTTGTTGCTGCGCCACGCCCAGGCCGAGCCCTGCACGGCCGGAGCCGATGACCGCGATCGTCCGCTGAGCGCCCGCGGGCAGGACCAGGCCCGCGCCACGGGGCAGTGGCTGGCCGGCCGCGGCATCCGCCCCGACAAGGTGCTGTGCTCGCCCGCGCTGCGTACGCGGACGACGACCCGTCTGGTGATAGAGGCTCTGCCCGAAGCCCACGCCCCCGTCACCTTCGTGGACGGCATCTACGAGGCTTCGCCGGGCGAATTGCTGGCCGTGCTGGAGCAGTACGCCGATGCCGCCACGAGCCTGCTGCTGGTCGGCCACAACCCAGGCCTGCCATACCTGGTGGCGCTGCTGTGTCCGGACGCCCGTCACGCGCTCGCGCGCGGCATGCCGCCGGCGACCCTGGCGCGCATCACGCTGGAGGGCGCCTGCCAGCCCGGCGCCGGTCGCCTGCACGATTTCTTCACGCCCTGAGCCGGACCCGGACCGCTCCCGTGGGGAGTTTTCCCGCGCCAGCCGATATCATGGGCGCATGTCCCGTCTCCCCGCCCGCCTGGCGCGGGCAGCGCTGCTGATCCCGGCACTGGTCGCCCTGTCGGGCTGTGTGCTGTCGCGCCAACAAATCCGCAAGGCCGACGCCGTGGTCGCCGCCGCGCAGCCGACGCGGCCCACCTGCACGCGTGCCGACCACTGCGCCACGCCGTCGCCCCTGCTGGCGCAGGCGCACAAGGCGCTGGACGCCTCCCGGCCCGGGCATCCGGTGCATTACGTCACCCTGCTCGACAACGCCGAGGCGGCGCTGGTGGCCCGCCTCAACCTGATCCACGCGGCGCGCCATTCGATCGACCTGCAAACCTACATCTGGGCCGACGACGATGTTGGCAACCTGATGCTCGAAGCCCTGCTGCGCGCGGCACGCCGCGGCGTGCAAGTGCATGTGCTGGCCGACCAGCTGTTCTCGTTCTCCAACCTCGAGCAGCTGGCCGCCCTGGCGCGCAGCAGTCCCGACTTCAAGCTGCGTCTGTACAACCCCACCTTCGACCAGGCCGAAACCTCGCCGCTGCAATTCCTGGCCGGCGTCGCGTGCTGCTTCAACCGCTTCAACCAGCGCATGCACAACAAGCTGCTGCTGGTGGACGACGCCATCGGCATCACCGGCGGACGCAACTACGAGGACCGGTATTTCGGCTGGGGCTCCCACTTCAACTTCCGCGACCGCGACGTGATGGTGGCCGGCCCGGCCGCGCACGAGATGGCCGCCAGCTTCGACCTGTTCTGGCACCACCCGCGCAGCATGCCCCTGACCCGGCTCGGCGACGTCAACCGCCGCATCCTCGCCGACGGCCCCGATGCTCCCGGCTGGAAGCCCCCGCCCTTCAAGCAGCCGGCGCGCGTGGCGCAGGCCCGGCGCCAGGCCGCGGACCCGGCGTGGCTGGACCAGCACATCCTCGCGCACAGCCTGCGCGTGGGCAAAGTGAGGTATTTCTCCGACCTCCCCGCCAAAACCGACGAGCCGCACCGCAGGAAAGCCCACGAGCTGACCCTGCACATCATGCGCATGGTGGCCGGCGCCAAGCACCAGATCGTGCTGCAGACGCCGTACCTCATCCTCAGCCACCGCGCCCGCGGCATCTTCAAGCTGCTGCACCAGCGCGCCCACCCGCCGCGGGTGATCGTGTCGACCAACTCGCTGGCCTCGACCGACGCGTTCTTCTCCTACGCCATGACCTACAAGCACATGAAGCGCTTCCTCAAGGACTACGGCTTCGAGATCTACGAGTTGAAACCCCACCCCGCCGACGCCGCTCTTTCCGTGGCGTCGCGTCCTCCCGAAGCCGATCGCGCGACCGGTTCTTCGGTACAGGCGAGCCGGCGCAAGGCCGACACTTTCCTGTTGCGCTCCGGCGCCCGCGCGCAGCCCGCGCCGCTGACCACCGAAGGCATGCGCATCGGCCTGCACGCCAAGTCGATCGTGGTCGACGACCGCTTCGCCATGGTCGGGACGCACAATTTCGATCCGCGCTCGGACCACTACAACACCGAATCGGGCGTGGTCGTCTACGACCAGCGTTTCGCCACCGAACTGCGCACGCAGATCCTGCGCGACACGCAGCCCAAAAACGCCTGGACCGTCGCCCCGCGGGTGCAGGACATCCCCATCCTGAGCGACATCAACAAGGCCATCAGCACGGTCTCCTCGCACCTGCCCTGGTTCGACCTGTGGCCGTTCCGCTATGCCACCGTCTACGGCCTCAAACCTGGCTGCACGCCGCTGGCGCCGGCCGACCCCGGCTTCTACCAGTGCTACCGGTCCGTGGGCGACTTCCCGGGCGTCAAGCTGCCGTTCAAAACCATCTACACGCGGCTGGTGACCGGCTTCGGCTTCGGCCTGGACGGCATCCTGTAGGAGCGCACCCGGGCGCGACGGCATCAGCGTTCCATGAGCCTCAAGGCCGTCGCGCCCGGGTGCGCTCCTACAACCACGGTGTTTTTTGGCGGGCCAGCCGGATCAATCGTCGCCCAGGGTCAGCAGGCTGGCGTTGCCGCCGGCG
>CAZMMO010000329.1:0-2733 GCA_964567365.1 uncultured Rhodanobacteraceae bacterium
GTGCAGAAGACCCTGTTGGCGACCCTCGAGAACGTGCTGGACGAGGCCGGCGTCCTGGTCCTGAGCGGCAGCCTGCCGCGCGGTTTTCCCGTCGACACCTACGCCGCCCTGGCGCGCGACGCATCCCGGCGCGGCTTGCCCTGCTTGGTCGACGCCAGCGGAGAGGCCTTGCTGCGTGCGGTCGAGGCCGGGCCGTGGCTGGTCAAGCCGAATGCGGAAGAAGCGGCGGCGATCACCGGCCGGCCGGTGCGCAGTGTGGCCGATGCCTTCGAGTGCGTGCGCGAGCTGCATCGGCGCGGCGTGGCGCGTGCCGTGGTGACGCTGGGCGGCGAGGGCTGCGTGGGCTTCGACGGTTCGACCTTGTGCCACGTTTGGTCCGATCCGGGCGCGGTGCGCAACAGCGTCGGCTCCGGGGACTGCTTTCTGGCGGCGCTCGCCGTCGGCGCGGTACGAGGGGAAGCGTTCGAGGCGTCCTTGCGTCGTGCCGTGGCCTGCGGCGCCGCCAATGCCGCGAATGCGGAAACCGGATTCGCCGAGGTCCGCGAGGTGGCGGCCTTGCTGCCGCGCGTGCATGTGCGGATCGTGGATGCAGGCCCGAGCACGTCGTCGGGCCACTCCGTCTGATCGGGAATCCGGCCATGGGATCATCCATTTCGTGTATCGCGCTACGGGGTTTGCGCCACGGTTTCCGGATCTGGCCCGGGATTGCGGTTGTGTGCCTGCTGACCGTCGGCATGGCGGCATGCACCGCCCACGCCGGCCCGGACACGGGACATTTCGGCAACGCCGCGGTTTCGGCCCGGTGGAGCGTGGTCGACGGCAAGCTCGGCAACCTGGTGGTGACCGACCACATCAACCACCGGGACATTCCCGTGACTGCGCCGTTCCGTTTGACGCTCAAGGACGGCACGCGGCTTGGCGTGGACGACATGCGCCTCGTCGCAGGGCCGCACGAGGTCACTCTCGAGGCCAAGCCGGACGCCGCACGCCTGTCCGCCCGGTTGCCGGGCAAGGCCGTCGAGGCCCGTTTCCGCGACCAGTCCGGCCAGGTCCGGGTCGACTGGCGCCTGGTGCAACGCAAGGGGTCGCATTACCTGCGCGAGGTGGTCACCGTTTCCGCCTCCGGGAGCGATGCGGCCATTCGGCACGTGGATCTGCTGGACCTCGAGGCCAAGGGCGCGATGGTCGACGGCAGCGTGAAGGGCTCGCCCGTGGTGGCCGGCAACGACTGGTTCGGTTTCGAGCACCCGATGTCGCACGCCCAGGCCTGGGACGGCAAGGTGCGCCTGTGGATCGATCGCACGCTGCCGCTCAAGAAGGGCGACTCGGTGACCTACTCGGCCGTGGTCGGTGCGGCGCGACCCACCCAGCTGCGGCGTGATTTTGGCAGGTACGTCGAGCGCGAACGCGCGCATCCGTACCGGCCGTTCCTGCATTACAACTCGTGGTACGACATCGGCTATTTCACGCCGTACACCCAGAAACAGGCATTGGAACGCATCAATGCCTTCGGCAGGCAACTGGTCGACAAGCGCGGCGTGAAAATGGACTCGTTCCTGTTTGATGCCGGCTGGGACGACTACGGCGGTGCCTGGCATTTCAGCAAATATTTCCCGCACGGTTTCAAACCGCTGTGCAAGGCCGCCCGCAAGTACGGCGCCGCGCCCGGCGTCTGGTTGTCGCCGTGGGGCGGCTACGGCAAGCCGCACGACGAGCGCATCGCGAACGCGCGCAAACTGGGCTACGGCATCGTCGACGACGGCCTGGCCCTGTCCGCGCCCAAATACTGGAAGCGGTTCCACCAGGTGGTGATGACGCTGCTCGACGACGACTGCATCAACCAGTTCAAGTTCGACGGGACCGGCAACGTCGACCGCGTGTATCCGGGCAGCCGCTTCGACAGCGGCGCGGCCGCCGCCAACCAGTTGAACTACGACAACCTAGCCGAACAGCCGGATACTGTCATCATACTCACCACCGGTACCTGGGCATCCCCGTTCTGGCTGCGCTATGCCGATTCGATCTGGCGCGGCGGCCACGACCACGACTTCGCGGGCGTGGGCAGCCTGCGCGAGCGGTGGATCACGTACCGCGACGAACAGACCTACCGCAACATCGTGGAAAAGGGGCCGTTGTTCCCGATCAATTCCCTGATGCTGCACGGCATCATCTACGCGCGGCATGCCGAGGGGCTGGATACCGATCCGGGCCACGACTTCGGCAACGAGGTGCACAGCTACTTCGCCACCGGCACCGACCTGCAGGAGATGTACATCACCCCGTCCCTGCTGAGTGGTCACGACTGGGACCTGCTGGCCGACGCAGCCAAATGGGCGCGCGCCAATGCCCGCGTGCTCGAAGACACGCACTGGATCGGCGGCGATCCGGGACGCCTGCAGGTCTACGGCTGGGCCGCGTGGTCGCCGCACAAGGCCATCATCACCTGGCGCAACCCGGACGACCGGCCGCAGCTGGCCGTGGTCGATCTGCAAAAGCAATTGGAGCTGCCCAAGGGGGCGGACGGCCACTTCCTCGTCAGGGATGTCTGGCACAGCGGCGGCGGGAACGTGCCGGCGCGGCTCGATGCCGGCCATTTGACCACCATCCGGCTGCGGCCCTTCGAGGTCCTGACCCTGGCGTTGACACCCACCAGGGCAAACTGAGGCGGGGCCAGGCCCTGATCTTCGCCTGCGCAAACGGTTGCTCTGCACGGGAATCGTGAAAAATCTCGTC
>CAZMMO010000330.1:0-2732 GCA_964567365.1 uncultured Rhodanobacteraceae bacterium
AGGCGTGCGCCTGGAAGAGTCGGACGACAGCGGAAGCCACATGCGCCACCGCTGAGGAATCTGCGGACAAGTCCGGGGTTGCGTCATGCATGTGAGGCGTATGGCCACGTGCATCTGCCCGCATATTCCATGGTGTGGTTTTGGACTGACCTGCGCCGAATTCACTGACGTCTGGGCCATGCGGGAGAATTTCGCCAGAGTCATCCGGAAGGACTTTGAGTAGATGCTTTCCGCCCTCATGTCGGAAAAATCATGATTTCTGTGTATGTTGATTATGATATGCGTAGAAAAGGCGTACTATCTATGCATATTGTGTCCGATATGCAGGGAATCTGACTGTTATGACGCACGTCTCCACCATACCGCCGCTGGAACAGCTCGACCCGGCCCGCTTCGATACGCCGGCCATTCTCAAGCAGTTGGTGGCAGCGCATCGCCAACTGGCCGAGTTCAAGGGTGTGGTGGCCACCATCCCCAATCGCGACATCCTGCTTAGCACCTTGAGCCTGCAGGAAGCCAAGGACAGTTCCGCCATCGAGAACATCGTCACCACGCATGACGAGCTGTTCCGCGATACCGATGCGTTGGGTGCGGCCAGCCCGGCGGCGAAGGAGGTACTGCGTTACCGGCAGGCGCTCGCGGCCGGGTTCGATGGCGTGCGCCGGTACGACTTGCTCACGGTCAACCAGATCGTCGCCGTACAGGCGGAACTGGAACCGACCAAGGGTGGCTTGCGCAAATTACCCGGCACCGCGCTCAAGGATGGTGCCGGCCGCGTGGTCTACACGCCGCCGCAGAATCCCGACGACATCGTCGCATTGCTCAGTGATCTCGAACGCTTCATCAACGATCCGGCGCTGTTTCCGTGCGACCCGCTGGTCAAGCTGGCGTTGATCCATCACCGCTTCGAATCCATCCATCCGTTCTACGACGGCAACGGCCGTACCGGGCGCATCATCAACGTGCTCTACCTTGTGCAGCAGCATCTGCTCGACCTGCCCGTGCTCTACCTCAGCCGTCCCATCGTGCAGACCAAGGCCGATTACTACCGTCTGCTGCAGGCCGTACGCGATGCCGGCCAGTGGGAAGACTGGGTGCTCTACATGCTCGCGGCGGTGGAGTACAGCGCAGCCGATGGTATCCGTACCATCCATGCCATGCGCGCGCTGATGCAAGACCTGAAGCAGCGCATCCGCATGCAGTACCGCTTCTACAGTCAGGACCTCATCAACAATCTGATGAGTTATCCCTATACCAAGATCGACTTCATCCGCCGTGACCTCAAGGTAAGCCGCACTACCGCCACACACTACCTCGACGTGCTGGCGCAGGACGGCTTTCTGCACAAGCAGAAAATCGGCCGCTCCAACTATTACATCAACCTGCCGCTGTTCGAGATCCTGAGCGGCACCCCGGCATCCGTGGGAGCCACCTGATGGCCTGCAAGTCCGGAAGTATCCGGTCGAGCGGACACGTGGTAATGCCAGGAAGTACGATCAGCTTTAGAGATGGCCAACCGTTTGTCGCGCGTGGACCGCGATTGTTGCGGGCGACGGTATAAAGAGGGGGTATGGTCGAGCAATCTGCTCGATGCGTGGGCGTGAAGCCGGTTCGGAGTTTCTGGACGACCTCGAAGCACGTTGAGGGCAGGTCCCGGCGTCAGCGGCCCAGCACTTCGGCCAGCACGGCCATGCGCACGAATACGCCGTTGGCGACCTGTTCGAGGACGCAGGATTGTTCGCCGTCGGCGATGTCGTCGGTGATTTCGATGCCGCGGTTGAGCGGGCCGGGATGCAGCACCAGGCAGCCGGGAGCGGCGCGCGACAGGCGGACCCGGTCCAGGCCGTAATGCGTGAAATAGGCGGCCTCGTCGGGCAGGTCGGTGGCGGCCATGCGTTCCTTTTGCAGGCGCAGCATGATGGCCACGTCGACGCCCTCGATGGCTTCGTCGAAATCCTCGCTGTAGCGGCAGTGCGGGAATTCGTCGCGCTCGGGCAGCAGGGCGGCGGGGCCGCACAGGCGGATGTCGCGGACCCCGAGCGTGGTCAGCATGTGGATGTCCGAGCGCGCCACGCGCGAATGGCGGATGTCGCCGCAGATGCTGACCGCAAGACGGTCCAGGTCCGCGCGGTGGCGGCGGATGGTCAGCGCGTCCAGCAATCCCTGGGTGGGGTGGGCACGGGTGCCGTCGCCGGCGTTGACCACCGCGACCCCGCTCATGGCGTGGCGCACCAGTTCGTCGGGCGTGCCCGAAAGCCTGTGGCGCACGACGAGGATGTCCAGTCGCATGGCTTCCAGCGTGTGCAGGGTATCGACCAGGGTCTCGCCCTTGTTGGTGGACGATTGGGCGATGTTGAAGTTGACCACGTCGGCACCCAGGCGGCGCGCGGCCAGTTCGAAGGAGGTGCGCGTGCGTGTGGACGGCTCGAAGAACAGGTTGAGCACGGTGCGCCCGGCCAGCAGACCGCGCGTTTCCCGGTCGTCCCGGCCCGCGGCGCGCAGGGCCTCGGCACGGTCGAGCAGGCGCGTGAGGGTGGCGCGGTCGAGGTTTTCGAGGGTGGTCAGGTGGCGCAGGTGGGGGGTCATGAAGCGGGGCTTTTGCGGAGTCCGCATAGTGTAGGGGCAAACAAGCAGGGTGGGATCGTCCGGAGAGCCGCGTTCATGGGTCGGGCTCGGCGGCCAGCCAGGATTCCAGGATCACCACGGCGGCCATGGCGTCGAGCTTGTCCGCA
>CAZMMO010000331.1:0-2724 GCA_964567365.1 uncultured Rhodanobacteraceae bacterium
GCCGGGTCGACCATGGCCGACACCGCCGTGACCTTGCCCGGCAGCGGCTTGCCGCGCGTGCCCGTCGACACCGTGGCCGCATCGCCCACGGCTACGCTGTCCATGTCGTCGGCGAACAGGCGCGCCTGGACCCACATGCGCGAAAGGTCGGCGATCTGGAAGCACGGCGTGTCGCCGGCCGCGATCTGCTGTCCGGGTGTGATGGAGCGGGCCACCACGGTGCCCGCGATCGGCGCGCGGATGACGCCGGCGCCTCGCGTCACCGTTTTGCCTTCGTCGATCGCACGCAGCGTGGCCGCCGGCACACCCAGCGCCTGCAGTTTCTGCCGGGCCGCATCGCGCGCGGTGTCGGCGGCGAGGGCGGCGTTCTGCGCCGCGGCCGCGTCATTGGCCGAGATGCCCTGGTGTGCCAGCAGATCCTGCGCATGTTCGGCCAGCTCGCGGTCGGTGAGCGCCTGCGCGCGAGCCTGGCGATAGTCGCCGATGGCCTGGGCGAAATCCGGCGAGTCGACGCGCGCCAGCACCTGGCCTTTTTTCACCGTGTCGCCCATCGCCACCCGCACCTGCGTGACCCGGCCCGAGATGGGCGCGAGCATGCGCGTGGCCTGGTCGTGGTCGTAATCCACCGTGCCGGTGACCTCCAGGGTCTTGCGCCAGTCCCGCGGCTGCACCGTGTACAGGTGGATGTGCTTGCGCTGTGCCGGCGTCAACGTCACGCCAGGTACCTTGGCCGGGTGCGCGGGCGGTGTTCCCGAAGAGCAGCCGGCCAGAAGGGCCACGCCGACGCAAGCAAGCATCGGCCATGCGTGCCACGCGGCGCGCCGAGAGCAAAAAGTCGGTTTCATGATCGTGGTGGTGGCGAAGGTTGACGTTGCTGCCAGCCGCCGCCCAGCGCCTGGAACAGCGCGGCGGTGTCGGCATAGCGGTTGGCGCGGGCCTGGATCAGGCCGATGCGGGCCTGCTGCCAGGCCTGCGTGGCACGGGCCAGGTCCATGCCGTCGGCATAGCCGTCCTTGAGCTGGCGCCGGGTCGCGTCCAGCGATGCCTTGGCGGCCTGCTCGGCGGTGGCGGCAGCCTGGAGTCCGCGCGCATCCTGGTCGATGGCCGACAAGGTGTCGGCCACGTCCTCGAAGGCGGCCAGCACGGTCTGGCGATATTGCGCGGCCGCCTCGGCGCGGGCCGCCTTGGCCGCGCGCGACTGGTGGCGCAGCGCGCCGCCCTCGAACAGCGGCGCGACGATGCCCGCCGCCAGGTTCCAGAAACCGGTGCCGGAGGTGAACACGTCGGCGATGGCCAGCGCCGTGCGGCCGGCGTCGGCGCTCAACTGGATCTGCGGCAGGCGCTCGGCCTCGGCCACGCCCACGGCGGCCGTGGCCGCGTGCCAGTCGGCCTGGGCCTGGCGCACGTCCGGACGCTGGGCGACCAGTTGCGAAGGCAGACTCAGGGGCAGATCGGTCGGCAGGGTGAGTTCGGACAGCGCCGGCACCTGCAATCCCGCCTGCCCCGGAAAGCGTCCGCACAGCACGGCCAGGCGATGCCGCGACGCGGCCAGCTGCTTGCGCAGGGCCGGCAGCGTGGCCTCGGTCTGCGCCAGCTGCGCGCGTTGCGCGGCCACGTCCGTGCCGCTGGCATAGCCGTTGTCCTGGCGCGCCTGCAAGGTCTCGAGCAGTTTGCGGTCGAGTGCGACCAGCTTTTGCGTGGCCTGGACCTGTTCCGCGAGCGAGGCCGTTTCGACCGTCGCCACCACCACGTTGGTGGTCAGGGTGTCGTAGGCGGCCACCGCGGCGAAGCGCGCCGCCTGCGCCTGTGCCTGCAGCGATTCCACCTGGCGCCGCTGCAGGCCGAACACGTCCGGCGCATAGGCGATGTCGAGCTGCGGCGTGAACAGGTTGTACAGGTAGGCGTTGTTGCTGGGTACCGGCGCCAGGGCGGCCGGCGGATCCTGGTTGCGCACGGCCGACACGCCGACGCCGACGCTCGGCGCATAGGCGCCGCGTCCGGCCAGCGCCTGCTCGTGCGCGGCGCGCAAGGCCGCCTGCGCGGCCGCCAGGGTGGGACTGTGCGCCAGCGCCTGCTTCTCCAGCGCATCCAGCGCCGGCGAATGGAACAGCCGCCACCAGTGGCCGTCCACCTTGACGCCACGCACCACGTGTTGCGCCGCACCCGCGGCCACGCCCGGCGTGGCCACCGTCGCCGCCAGCGGCGTGCTCGCGTAGTGCGAAACCTTCGGTGCCGACGGCCTGGAAAAGTCCGGGCCGACGGCGCACCCTCCCGCGAGCAGCACCCACCCGGCCAAGGCCAGGCACAGGCAGACGCGGGCACGCAGCGCGATCGGCACGGGTTCAATCCAGCCTTTCACGCATGCCGGGCCGATCGTGATCGAACAGGTTCAACGGGGGTCTCCTGGAAGCATTCATCCGACACTGCGGGAGCCGGATGGTTCACCGACGGACGGTACGGACCGTCAGGCAAGGGCAACGTTATAACATAATACGCCAGAGTGAAGACAGGTTTCTTGGGAACCGACCCCGCCCTTGCGGGGAATCGAAAAGCCTCCGCCATCCCCCAGGTACGGGAACGGCAAACAACGATGCGCCTGCGAATTACCCCCCCGTTTTTGTAGGAGCGCACCCGGGCGCGACGGCATCGGCGCCCAGTGAGCCTTGAGCCCGTCGCGCCCGGGTGCGCTCCTACAAAAAACCGGTTATCCCGCGGGGGCGGAAG
>CAZMMO010000332.1:0-2716 GCA_964567365.1 uncultured Rhodanobacteraceae bacterium
GCGCACGAGTACCTGCAGCAGCGCCTGCGCGAAATCCGCCTGATCTGATGCCGTGGCGACCGGTACGCGCGCGGGGTCGGCGCCGTCCGCGTCCGGCATCCGTCCCGGATGCCCGGGTTGGCGGGCAGATCAGCTTGCGACGGCCGGCGCCGGATTGCAGACCCGGCCCCAGGTGGATTTGTTGCCCCAGATATTCTGACGCAAACCTTCCAGCTGCAGGATCTGCGAGTGGTCGCAGAACAGGTTGATCTCGTTGCCGTAGTTCTTGATGTACCACTCGAACACCGGCGGATCGGCGGCCTCGAACATCACCGACTCCAGGCCCAGGCCGTTGATGATTGACGCCGCCGCGGAAGTGTTCCATTCGGCGACGTTCTCGGTGATGCCCTCGGACTCGATCATGATGATCTCGGCTCCGGCCTCCAGGGCCAGCTTGCCGCGGTGCACCAGGTCGCCGATGTCCTTCCTGGTCTCGGCCGCCAGTTCTTCGATGCCGGAGTCGCCGCCCGAGCCGATCTGGATGCCCAGCTCCGGCTTGGGCTTGAAGCCGGCCTTGCGGACCTGTTCGACCAGGCGTACCAGGCCGCTGGTCGGGATGGTCAGGAAACCGGTGGAAATCTCGATGACGTCGAAGCCGACTTCCCGGGCCTCCTTGAGATACCTTTCCACCGCCTCGGGCCCGTAGCGCAGGACCGTCTCGATCCAGCCGCCGGAGGACACGTAAGCGTCGTACTTGTGCGCCAGATCGCTGAACGCGCGTACCTGCTCGCGTGGCAGCAGGGCAAACGAACCGCCGGCCCACTTGATGCCATCCACCCACTGGCCGGCAACTTCCAGTACGTCGGCCAGGTGCCGGGTGCCAAAGGTGGAGTAGTAGGGAGCGCGAATCTCGGTGATGCCGGATTTGCGCGGTTTGTCCGGACGCCATGCGCGCGGAATGAAGTCGAAGCTCGTGTTGGACATGATCTGTCTCCTTGGATGATCGGTTGCGGAATGCGTCACGCTGCGGAGCGCCGCGTGTTTCCCGCTTCCGGAATGCGGGCGAGCAATCTGGTCAGCTCGCGTACGTCGTGGTGCTCGAGCCGGTGCACGACCTGTTCGATGCGGTGCGCCAGGTTCGCGCCGGCAAACGGTTTGGCCAGGCGGGTGAATTTCTCCACGGCTGCGTTCCAGTCGAATGGATCGGTATGAAACCCGTGGTAGGTGGCCGTTTCGCAGGCGACCCGGCTGTCGTCATCCAACTCGACCTCGACCGCACTGGGCATTTCGGCCGGAAAGCGCGCCGAGAAGCCGGCGTCGGGCATGACCGTCACCTTCTTCAACAGCCCCTGGATGTCGTTGGCCACGATTCGCCGTGGCGCGTATTGCACCGGTTGCACCTGGCCGTCGAGCAGGGCTGCCGCGACCAGGTAGGGAAGCGAGTGGTCGGCCTCTTCCTTGGTATGGACGGAATGTTTGTCGCCTTCCTCGCCGCCGCCGATGATGTCGTAGGCGACCTGGAACGTGCGGACACGTACCGCGCGGATCCGCTCGGGCCCGAACCAGCCGGCCTGGGCACGCAGCTTGAGAGCGGCATCCAGCGTCGACTGCGAATGGATCTCGGCGTTGTGCTTCTTGACGCTGGTACGCAGCACGCTTTCCAGGTTTTCGGCGGACCAGTCGATGGAAAAGTCGCCGGCGATCGATTCCTTGAAACCCTTGTTGCCTTCGAATACCCGGGCCGGACCGGTGATGCCGGCGCGGGCCAGCAGGGCGGCAAACACGCCTTCCTTGCCGACCTGTGGGTAGGCCAGGCCCTTCCAGTTCGACAAATCACCCGTGCGCGTGACGCGCAACGCATTGTTGGCGGTACCGGAAATGGCGATGGCGTGGGCGATTTCGTCGACGCCCAGGCGCAACGCCTTGGCTGCCGCGCCGGCCACGGCGTAGGCTCCCTGCACGGTGTGGTCGAAGCCGCGGGCGCGCACGGGAGCCTCGTCGGACAGGCGGGTCTGGATCTGGTAGGCGAGGGCCACCGTGGTGAGGAATTCCTTGCCGCTGGCGCCCACGCTTTCGGCGGCGGCCAGGACGGCGCCGATGTTGTCCGAGGGATGGCAGGTCTCCCCGGGAGCGAGGTAGCTGTCCATGAAGTCGAGGTAGCGACTGAGCGCGATGTTGTGGAACGCGGCCCGGTCGAGGGCGCTGCGTCCGCCACCGATCAGGGTAGCTTCGCCCTGGCCTCCCAGGGATTCGGTCAACGTGTGGATGGCCCGCATGGGTGGGGCGTCCAGCGCGGCGATGGCCACGCCCAGCGTGTCCAGCACCCGGATCTTGAGTTGTTCGACCGCGGCGGTACTGATGTCTTCGAAGCGGGCTGCGTCGATGAAGCTCGCCAGTTTCTGCACTTCGGTCATGGGGGACGACCTCGTGAAGTCGGGTCCTTCCCTGGAACGTAGGGGGAGTGCGCCGGCAATGCCTGCGGCGTGACCGTCGCGATGCGCGCCGGTTACGCTGCATTATCCAGTAATAAGAATCATTCGCATTGATATGGATCAATATCCGGTTGCGCGTGCAGGCCGAAAATGGCGTACCGCACCGCTGTCGGTACCTGCCGCCCGGAGTGCCGTGATCGTGTCAGGCGTTACAGGTTGCGCTGCACGATCAGCTTCTTGATCTCGGCGATCGCCTTGGCAGGGTTCAGGCCCTTGGGGCAGACGTTGTTGCCGTTCATGATGGT
>CAZMMO010000333.1:0-1191 GCA_964567365.1 uncultured Rhodanobacteraceae bacterium
TGATGCCGATGCCGCCGCACTGGGCCATGGTGATGGCCAGGCGCGCCTCGGTGACGGTATCCATGGCGGCGGAGACGACGGGGATGTTCAGGCGGATATTCCGCGTCAACCGGCTGCTCGTGTCGACCTGGTTGGGCAGCACGCGGGAGTGGGCGGGGACGAGATAGACGTCGTCGTAGGTAAGAGCCTCGGCAAGTATGCGCATGGCGTGGGTCCCGCAAGTAAATTGGACAATTATAATGCTTCGCCGCCGTCATCGACAGTGCGGCGGCGATGGATTCAGGGCACGGATCGGGCCTGGCGTCCCTGCGCCGCCTCGAGCGTGTTCTCGATCAGGGTGGCGACGGTCATCGGCCCTACCCCGCCCGGCACCGGCGTGATCCAGGAGGCGCGCTCGGCGGCCGACTCGAACTCCACGTCGCCTTCCAGCCGGCCGTCTTCCATGCGGTTGATGCCGACGTCGATGACCACCGCGCCGGGCTTGATCCATTCTCCCTTGACCAGCCCGGCGCGACCGACGGCGACCACGAGGATGTCCGCCTTGCGCACGTGTTCGGCCAGGTCGCGGGTGAATTTGTGGCAGCAGGTCACGGTGGCGCCGGCGATCAGCAGCTCCAGCGCCAGCGGCCGGCCGACGTGGTTGGACACCCCGACGATGACCGCGTCGCGGCCGCGCACCGGGCGGTCGGTATGGCCCAGCAGGGTCATCACGCCCTTGGGCGTGCATGGGCGCAGGCCCAGCCGGCGCAGCACCAGGCGGCCGACGTTCACGGCATGGAAACCGTCCACGTCCTTGGCCGGATCGATGCGGTCGACCAGGGCATCCTCGTCCACGTGGCCCGGCAGGGGCGATTGCACCAGAATGCCGCTGACGGCCGGGTCGGCATTGAGCCGGTCGATCAATGCGAACAGCTCTTCCTGGGTGGTCGAGGCCGGCAGGTCGTGGTCGAACGAGCGGATGCCGGCCCGGGCGCAGGCCCGGCGCTTGTTGCGCACGTAGATGGCCGAGGCCGGATCGCTGCCTACCAGCACCACGGCCAGCCCCGGCGGCGGCAATCCGGCGGCCACGCGTTCGGCGACATGCTGGCCGACCCGGTCCAGCAGTTGTCCTGCGATGCGTTTGCCGTCGAGGATGCGTGCGGTCATGGGCGCGGGTGTCGGGGAAAGCGCGCATTATCCGTGTTCACGCCG
>CAZMMO010000333.1:1291-2704 GCA_964567365.1 uncultured Rhodanobacteraceae bacterium
GGGCCCTACTTGCGTCGTTTGGCGTTGCGGATCATGCGCTGGCGCTTGCGTTTCTGGCTGTCGGTGAGCTCGTTGCGACGGCCGGCATAGGGGTTGTCGCTGTCGCGGAACTCGATGCGGACCGGCGTGCCCTGCAGGCGGTAGCGCTTGCGGAAGATGTTTTCCAGGTAACGGCGGTAGGCCGGCGCGATGTGCTTGGTGCGGGTGCCGTGGATGACGATGGTGGGCGGGTTGTGGCCGCCGGGGTGGGCGTAGCGCAACTTGGGCGCGTGGCCGCGGACCAGGGGCGGCTGGTAGCTGGCGTAGGCTTTTTCCAGGGTGCGCGTGAGTTGCGAGGAAGTCATCTCGCGCATCGCCGCGGCGTGCGCGTGGTCGATGGCCCGCATCAGCTCGCGCAGTCCCGAGCCGTGCAGCGCGGAAAGGAAGACCGGCTTGGCCCAGTCCACGAAGCCCAGGCGCCGATCCAGCATGCGCCGGCATTGTTCGCGGTCGTAGGCGGGCATGTCGTCCCACTTGTTGACGGCGATGACCAGGGCCTTGCCCTCCTCGAGCACGTGGCCGATGAGGGTCAGGTCCTGGTCGGCGAGGTTCTCCCTGGCGTCGATCATGACCACAACCACCTGGGCCTGGGCGATCGACTGCATGGTCTTGATGATGCTGATCTTCTCGACCTGTTCGTCGACGCGCGCGCGGCGGCGGACCCCGGCCGTGTCGATCAGCGTGTAGCGCGTGCCGTCGCGCAGCAGCGGCACGCGGATGGAATCGCGCGTGGTGCCGGCCACTTCCGACACCACCACGCGGTCTTCCCCGAGCAGGCGGTTGACGAGGGTGGACTTGCCGGCGTTGGGCCGGCCGACGATGGCCACGCGGATGCCCGCATCGGCATCCGCATCGGCGTCCGGCGTGGTGTCCTCGGGCAACAGGGGGCGCAGGGCCTCGAGCAGGCCCTGGGTTCCGCGGTTGTGCGCGGCGGACAGAGCCAGAACGTCGGCAACGCCGAGGGCGGAAAACTCGGACAGGGCCACGGCCTCGTCCAGCCCGTCGGTCTTGTTGACCGCCAGCAGCATGGGCTTGCCGCTGCGGCGCAGGCCGTCGAGGATGTCGTGGTCGCGCGGCAGCAGACCGTCGCGCGCGTCCACCATCAGGACCACCACGTCGGCCTCGTCCATGGCCAGGCGAACCTGCCGGGCCGTCAGTGCGTCCAGGCCCTGCTCGTCGTCGGTCAGGCCGCCGGTGTCGATGACGGCGAAGGGCGCCGCGTCGAGATGGCAGGTACCGTAGTGGCGATCGCGGGTGACGCCGGGCAGATCGACGACCAGCGCGTCACGACTGCGCGTCAGGATGTTGAAAAGGGTCGACTTGCCGACATTGGGGCGGCCGACCAGGGCAACGACGGGCAGCATGGCGGATCAT
>CAZMMO010000334.1:0-2702 GCA_964567365.1 uncultured Rhodanobacteraceae bacterium
TCGCGCGCCAGCAGGTTGTTGAACATCTGCTCGCGGAAGTAGTAGCTCCAGCCCCGGGTGACGTCCTGCAGATAGCCGGCGCCGTGCACGAAGAACACGGCCGGGCGCGACTTGCCCGGAGCGGGACCGGCGGCCTGGTAGAGCTTGGCGTAGATGACGCCGGCGCCATGCGTGGATGGCACCTCGACGATCTCGGGCTTGATCCAGTGCATGGCCTTGTAGGCCGGCTTGAGAGTGTCGGTGAGTTCGCGCCCGCCGCTGCCGTCGGTACCGATGACGGCCAGCTGCGGCGGCACGTAGGCACTGGAATGCAGCACGGCCAGGCGTTTGCCGTCGGGCGAGAGGACGAAGTCGTCGACGGCCTCGAAGCGGGTGACGCGCTGCAGGGCGCCGCCGGCCGCCGGCACGCGATAGATGTCGTAGGCCCAGGGCGCCTGGCGGTTGGAGACCAGGTAGAACCACTTGCCATCGGGCGAGGGCTCGATGTGGCTCACCTCGAACGTACCCGAGGTCAACTGCTTCGCCTTGCCTCCGAGTGGCCTGGTGTAAAGCTGCGCGTAGCCGCTGGCCTCGCTCAAATACCACAGCGTGTGCGTGTGCGGCACGAAGCCGAAGCGGTTGAAGCTCCAGTTGATCCAGGCCGAATCGTGCAGGTGGTCCTGCACTTCGAGCTTGTGCGTGGCCAGGTCGACGGTGGCGATCCAGCGATCCTTGTTGTCGTTGGCGCGCAGCTCGACGGCCACGGCCTTGCCGTCGTCGCTCCAGACGATGGGATGCATGAGAATGCCGGTGACCGACACGCCGCGCGTCTTGGGCGCGTCGAGTGCCTTGGCTTCCTTGGCATGACCGGCCTTGCGCAAGGCCGCCTGCGTCTGCTGGCGCAATGTGGCCAGGGGATCGGTATGGATGCCCGGCAGTGGATCCAGCGACAGCTCGTACTTGGCGTGCCGGGCCAGGTCCAGCAGCCATACCTTCTGCGGCGCCGGCCGGTTGCGGCCCACGTAGGTGCGCGCCTTCTCGGGCCGGGTATAGCCGGAGAAGGTGACGTAGTGGTTGACGACCGGCTGCTTGCCCTGGTCGTAGTGCGCCGGCTGGGTCACCACCAGCATCCAGTGGCCGTCGGGCGAGAGCGAGGTGGCCTCGATGGCCACGTCCTTGCCCATCCAGAACGGGCGCGGCGCGCGCGTGGCGTCGGCCCGGTCCAGGGCCAGATCGTGTTCGCGCTCGGCTTTTTGCTCGGCCTTGATGTGGCGCAGGGTCTGGAACAGGTGCAGCTGCAGGCGACCCAGGGCGTCGGGTTTCTCGTCGGCCGGGTCGTCGGCCGTCTTCAGGACGGCCACGGGCGCGCTGGCGTCGGCCGACAGGCGATAGCCGAACCACTGGTGGCCGCGGCGGTACTGCACGGTCGTGCCGTCGGCGCTCCATTGCACGTCGCTTTCGCGCGCCTGCGTGCGCGTAATCTGCAGCAACGGCCCGCCGGACAGGTTGCGCACGAACACGTCGCCATGGCGCACGAAGGCCGCGTGCCGATGCTCGGGATCGAACACCGGCGCGCCATCGGCGTTGGCCAATTGGCCGCCCGTGAGCTTGACGCTGGCGCCGCTGTCCGGATCGACGCGGTACAGGTCACGGATCTGGCTGCCGTCGCGTTTCAGGCGGTAATAGATGGCCTGGCCATCGGCGCTCCAGTACGGCTGTTCCACGGCATGCCCGATCCAGTCCGGATTGGCCATGATCTTCTCCAGCGTCAACCGCTCGGGCGCGACCGGGGCCGACGACGGCATAGCGGCGAAGGTCGGCGCAATGGTCAGGGCCAGCACGGCGGCCAGGGTCACACGACGCATGGAAATCCCCTTGCACGGAAAAGCTCAGGATACCGCGCTGAATGATCCGGGTGAGTGCCGAGGGCCGCTGGTACGATGCCCTCTCCACTCGCTTCGCCACGTGAACCATGTCCCTGCTGCCCTGCGTCGAACAAGAAACCGCCTCCTCGCCTGCCCACAGCGTGATCTGGCTGCACGGCCTGGGTGCCGACGGCAACGACTTCGCGCCGATCGTGCCCGAGCTGGTGGCGCCGGACTGGCCGGCGTTGCGCTTCGTGTTTCCGCACGCGCCGGTACGACCGGTGACGATCAACGGCGGCATGCCGATGCGCGCCTGGTATGACATCACGGGCACCGACATCGCCAGCAAGCAGGACGAGCCCGGCATCCGCACGTCCATCGGCGCGGTGGAGGCCCTGATCGCGCGCGAGATCGAACGCGGCGTGCCCGCGGAGCGGATCTTCCTGGCCGGCTTCTCGCAAGGCGGCGCCATCGCCCTGGCCGCCGGCCTGCGCCACGCCGCGAAACTGGCCGGCATCATCGCTCTGTCCACCTATCTGCCATTGCACGAAAAAACCGCCGCCGAGCTGGCCGGAGCGAACCGCGAAACAGGCATCTTCCAGGCCCACGGCACGGCCGACCCGGTGGTCGCGCCCGTGCTGGGCACGATGACCCGCGACTGGCTGCGCCAGGCCGGCTACCGCGTCCACTGGCACGACTACCCGATGGGCCACCAGGTGTGCGCCGAGGAAATCGCCGCCCTGCGCGATTGGCTGGGGCCGCGGCTAGCCGCCCGTTGACGGTTCGTCCGCGCCGGCGGCAATTGTGGGGCACCTCGAAAAACTGCCCATTTGCCCGTCATTCCTGCGAAGGCAGGAT
>CAZMMO010000335.1:0-2680 GCA_964567365.1 uncultured Rhodanobacteraceae bacterium
TTGAAACCCTTGCTACAACTATCTTTTGGAAAGACCCGCACTTGCTGGCGCATCAGCGGCGTGTGCTGATCCGGGGCGGTGGTACGGGTGGTGGTCAAGGCAGGTCTCTCTGGTGGCCGAGCCAGTGTAACGGGCACCCGTGCAGCCGGGCCACCGGCGACAGTCGAGCATCGGTCGACGACTTTCCCTCGCGCGGCAGGCTTCCACAATCCGGGGGTGCGGCGTCCATGTAATTGGGCGCCCGGGATGCCGGGTTTGTCGTCCAGCCGGTCGTGATCAGGACATGTCTTCTACGGATTGCATGCAGCAACAGGTCCATCCGCCAGATCCTGCTCCAGGGCCGGGAGGTCGCGCCGGTGGCGTGACCTCCGTCTTGCAGGCCGTGTTGGCGGCCGTGGCGCTGTGGTTGCCGCCATCGGCCGGATTCGCATGGCAAAGCGATACGCCCACGTCCGCGGTTCCGGCGCCTTCCTCCCACGAGGGTCTCGATTTCACCTTGTTCTGGGATGCCGACGCCTATGCGAACGTGGCGGGCGGGAAAACGCGCGGCAGTGCCACCGACAGTCTGCTGGAGGCGGGGATGGGGCTCGATACGGACGGACTGGGCTGGTGGCGCGGCGGGACCTTCGCCGTCGCCCTGCAGGCGATGGCGAGCACGCATCCGAGCCGGTATGTCGGCGATCTGCAGACGCTTTCGCATCTCGAGGCGCCGAACGGGCGCCATGTGGCGCAGTTCTGGTATGCGCAATCCTTTGGCGGCGGCGCACTGCTGCGCGCCGGGATCATGGACGTCAACAGTTTTTTCGACGTCAACGAGACGGCCGGCCTGTTTGCAAACTCGTCCTTCGGGATCACGCCCAGCATCACGGCCAACGTGCCGACGGCGACTTATCCGGATTCGGCCTGGGGCGTGATGGCGGGTTTCGGGAACGATGACGATGGCTGGCGGGCCGGTGTCTTCCAGGGCAACCCGGCCGACCGTTCGAGTGCCTTGCGACAGGGCGCGATGTTCATAGCCGAACGCAACTGGCGGCCCGCAGCCCATGCGTCGCGGCTGAACGTCGGCGCCTGGCTCCGGCATGCTCCCGCACAGGCGGGCCGGCCCGAACGCGACTGGGGCGTGTACGCGAACCTCGAGCAATCGCTTCCGGACCGTCCGGACACGAGCTGGTTCGCCCAGTTGGGCGTGAGTCCCGGGGGAGCCAACGTCGTACCGGTCTATCTGGGTGGAGGCGTCGTCTGGCGCGACGTCTCGTCCCTTATCGGCGAGCTGGGCGTGGCATTCGCGCACAGCCGCATCCGCCACCGTGCCGACGAAACCAGCCTCGAAGTGACGGCCGTGTTGCCGCTGCTCGATGGCCGCATCGCGTTGCAGCCGGACGTGCAATACATCTTCCATCCGGCGGGTATCTATCCCGATGCCCTCGCCATCGGCCTGCGCCTGCATTTCCGGCTCCACTGAACCGGACGCGGCTCGCAGTACGCTCCTCGCACGGGGTCGGAGGTTTCCGCGAGCCGCGGGTGCAACGTCTACGTTGGGAGGCCGGATTGACCCGACAAGCAAGCGGTGATCGACAGTGGACAAGACACGCCAGCGGCACACCCTGAAACTTTGCGCACTGATGGCTTTCGTGACTGTGCTGGCGGCGCCGGGCCTGCACGCGGGCGAAGCGCCGTCCCGGGCGGATGAAAACATCGCGCTCACGCCGGTTTCGCAGGACCGCTCGTTCGTCGACCGGTTGCCCACGCGCGCACGCGAGCTGCGAAAATTCGCGCAACGCCCGGATACATGGTTCCTGCACCATCTCGCCGGTCCGCGCATCACCGTCGATGGCCAGGTCCTGGACGCCAAGCTGCAGTTCAAGCTCGAGACCGAGGCCAAAAACCGCGCCGCATCCCGGCAGATGGGCCAGCGGCAACTGCTGGATGCATGGTCCACGCGCTCCGGGCGCGAAAAGTTGCGCGAGGCCGTCATCGTCAACTGGACCCGGTATGCCTACGACATCGGCAAGGTTGTCGCCATCGAGGACGCGGCCATTCCCGGGCCCGCGGGCACGCTTCCGGTCCGCATCTACCGGCCCGCAGGCAGCGGGGAAAAGCCGGCGATCGTCTATTTTCACGGCGGCGGCTTCCTGATGGCGGACTACAAGGCCGTCGAGCCGCAGGCCAAGATCCTGGCCCGGGAGGCCGGGGCCGTGGTCCTGTCGGTGAATTACCGGCTTGCGCCGGAGCATCCTTTTCCCGCCGCCCAGGAAGATGCCGTGGCGGCCTACCGGTGGATCGTGGCCCATGCCCGTGCGTTGGGCATCCGGGCTGACGCGATCGGGGTTGCGGGCGACAGCGCGGGCGGAAACCTCGCCCTGGTCGTGACGCAGGCGCAAATCAATCTCGGGAAAGCGATACCGAAGGCCGTGTTGCTGTATTACCCGTTCGTCGATATCCATTTCGACCGCTACGATTCGTACCGCCTGTTCGGGCAGGGTTTCGGTCTGGACAAGTGGTTTCTTGACGTGGCGACACGGCAGTTCCTGTCCAAGCCTTCCGACAAATCCCACCCCTGGCTCAACCTGGACCGCACGCTCGACTTTCGCAAATTCCCGCCGACCATCGTGGCCATTGCGGGCTTCGACCCGTTGCGGGACCAGGACCGTGTGCTGGCCGACAAACTGAAAGCGGCTGG
>CAZMMO010000336.1:0-2679 GCA_964567365.1 uncultured Rhodanobacteraceae bacterium
TCGGGTTTGCATCATGCCGGCTGACATGAATCCCTCCCGCCGGGCCATGCTGCGTTTGCGCGCGGAGCTTCGCGCCCTGGTTCGTACCTTCTTTGCCGAGCGTGGCGTGCTGGAGGTCGAAACACCCATCCTGTCCGCCGCCGGCAACACCGAGCCCAACATCGAAAGCTTCACCACCCGCTTCGGCGGCCACGTCGATGCCGGTTCACCGAAGCGGTACCTGCGCACCTCGCCCGAATATCCACTCAAACGCCTGCTGGCCGAAGGGCTGGGCGACTGCTACGAACTCGGACGCGTCTTCCGCAACGGCGAGGCCGGCAAACGCCACAATCCCGAGTTCACCATGCTCGAGTGGTACCGCGTCGGCATGGACCACCGGCAGCTTGCCGAAGAAGCCGTCGCGCTGGTGCAGGAGGCGCAACGGCTCACGGGGCAGAGCGGAGACGTGCGCGTGACCACGTACCGCGAGCTGTTCCGGCAGGCGCTGGGCATCGATCCTTTCGAGGCCGACCTTGCCGCCTTGCGCCAGCCGCTGACCAGCTTCGGCATCGCCCCCGACGGCCTCACCCGCGACGACTGGCTGGACCTGCTGCTGACCCATCGCATCCAGCCCGGCTTCGAGCCTGGATGCATCACGGTCATCCACGACTGGCCTGCGACCCAGTGCGCCCTGGCGCGGATCCGGCAGGGCGAGCCTGCGGTCGCCGAACGTTTCGAGCTCTACCTTGGCCCGCACGAAATTGCCAACGGCTATCACGAGCTCAACGACGCCGCCGAGCAGCGTGCCCGTTTCGAGCGCGAAAACCGCAGGCGGAAACAGCGCGACCAGCCCGTGCTGCCGCTGGACGAGAACCTGCTGGGGGTGCTCGACGCCCTGCCCGATTGCGCCGGCGTGGCCCTGGGCGTGGAGCGCCTCATGATGTGCCTCATGGGGACGGAGGCCATCGCCGACGTCATGGCGTTCGCGTTTGCCGAGGCTTGAGCCTGCCGCCGAGGCCCGGGAGGGCCGACCGGATGCCCGGTGCGGGGCGGTGCGGATTTCCCACTACAATGCACGTTCTGCATGACACCGGAATCCCATGGCCGAACCCTCCGCACTGTCCATTCTCGACCCCTCCCTACCGGAACGCGCCGATGCATTGCGGGAGGATTTCAGGGCGGCGGCGCCTTTCCCGCATGTCGTCATCGACGATTTCCTCGAGCCTGCCTTCGCGGCGTCGTTGCGGGAAGAGTTTCCGGATTTCGAGCGTGGCAACAACATGGGGGACGATGGCCGTCCGGGCGGCAAGTCCACCCTGGCGCGGATACGCACCATCGGGGCGGCCTACCGGCGTCTGGATGATGCCATCAAGAGCCCGGAGTTCCTGCGCCTCGTCGGTCGCCTGACCGGTATCGACGGGCTGCTGTACGACCCCTGGTATCTTGGCGGCGGCACCCACGAGAGCCGCGACGGGGTGAGCCTGGACCCGCATGTCGATTTCAATTACCACCCCAGCGAGGGCTGGCATCGGCGCCTGAACCTGCTCGTCTACCTCAACCCGGTCTGGGAAGATGCCTGGGGCGGATGCCTCGAGCTGTTCCGCGATCCGCACGTCGACGCGCGTGCCGAGCGTTCGATCGGCCCGGCCTTCAATCGTTGCGTGATTTTCGAGACTTCCGAACGCTCCTGGCACGCCTTCGACCGCATCCGGTTGCCGCACGGGAAGGACGGGCTCACGCGACGTTCGATCGCGTTGTATTTCTACACCAGGGAACGCCCCGTCGACGAAGTGGCCGACCGCCACACCACGTACTACGTCCAGCGGAAATTGCCCGCGCACTTTGCCGAGGGACATACGCTCACGCACGAGGACGTGGCCGCGGTCCGGCAACTGCTGGACGAGCGCGATGAGCGCATCCGCAACCTGTATGCCGAGAACACCGCGTTGCGCAAGGCGCAGGATGCCGGCCTGAGCGGTCATTTGCTGTACCTGGCCAAGCGTGCGTACGTGCGTTTCCGGCGTTGAGCCCGGGGATTCGCCGGGCCGCCTGCGTTCATTTTTCACATCCATGACCACCGCGGCGGGTTGACCGCGCGTGGCGACTTGCGGATGCTGTAAACAACGCATCCGGAGGAGCCGCACATGGAGCAGCGTATTCTGGTTCCGGGACAGTCCTGCTGGCGCATCGAGCCGGCACGGCGGCTGCGGGTCATCGTCGATGCCGCCGATTATTTCCGCGCGGCGAAGCAGGCCATGTTGCAGGCGCAACGCAGCCTGATGCTGGTCGGTTGGGATTTCGACACCCGGGTCGGGTTCGAAAGCGGCACGCCCACGCTGGAAGGCCCCAACCAGCTGGGCGACTTCCTGTCTTGGCTGGTGAAGAAGCGACCGCAACTGCACGTATACGTGCTCAAGTGGGACCTGGGCATGCTGCAGTCGCTGGGGCGCGGCATGCTGCCGATGGTGCTCGGCAGCTGGTTCGGCAGCCGGCGGCTGCATTTCAAGCTGGACGGCAGCCATCCGCTGGGCTCCGCACACCACCAGAAAATCGTGGTCATCGACGATGCCATGGCCTTCTGCGGCGGCATCGACATCACCGCCGAGCGTTGGGACACGCGCGAGCACGTGGACGACGATCCGCGACGGCGGGTTCCCGGCTACGGCCGGTTCGGGCCCTGGCACGACGCCACCACGGCCG
>CAZMMO010000337.1:0-2665 GCA_964567365.1 uncultured Rhodanobacteraceae bacterium
CGCGCTGGGTCAGCAGCGAGGTGGTCGGGGTGATCTTGATCTTGCCGGGGTGCGGATGACGGTGGTACTCGAGCGCGGCTTGCGCCAGTTCCTCGGGAAGCTTGGACATGGAAATACAAGGCCAGAAAACGGCCATTGCGGCCGCGGTGGAGTCATGGTAACGCAGAGGTGGGCGGGGAACGCAAGACGAAAACCGGCCTATTCCCGGCCGGCGTCCGATCCACTGCCGGAGTGCATGCACGCACGCCGGGCGCGGGTCGATGTCAGCGTCGGCGGCGGCCGCCGCCGGGCGCGGGACGCCGGCCCTCGCCCTTGCGCTGATGGCGGGCCTGCAACTGGGCGGCCTGCTGCTCGCGCTCGTCGCGCAGCTTGAGGTAATTGCGCCAGCGCCCGGCATCGATCTCGCCGGCGGCCAGCGCCGCCTGCACCGCGCAGCCAGGCTCGTTGCCGTGGCCGCAGTCGGCAAAGCGGCAGCGCAGGGCCAGGGCCTCGATATCCGCATACAGGTCCATCGGTTCTTCGCCGGTGAGTTTCAGTTCGCGCATGCCCGGGGTGTCGATCAGGCACCCCCCCGAAGGCAGCGACAGCAGGGCACGATGCGTGGTGGTGTGGCGACCGCGGCTGTCGGACCGGCGCACGTGGCCGACCGCCATGCGCGCTTCGCCCAGCAGGGTGTTGGTCAACGTGGACTTGCCGGCGCCGGACGAGCCCACCAGCACGGCGCTGTCGCCCGGGCCGAGATACGGGGCGAGCACCTGCAGGCTGGCCGCGTCCTTGCTGTTGACGGCATGCACGGGCGTGCCTTCGGGCAGACGCCGGCGCAGGGCGTCGATCCGTTCGCGTGCCTGCGCGCAACGATCGGCCTTGCCCAGCAATACGACCGGCTGCGCGCCCGAGCCCTCGATCAGGAGCAGATAGCGCTCGATGCGACGCGGATTGAAATCGCCGTCCAGTCCGGTCAGCACCAGCACGTAATCGATGTTGGTGGCGATCACCTGGCGCGCGTAACGCTCGCCGGCGGCGGCCCGGGTCAGGGTGGAGCGGCGCGGCAGCACGCGCACGATTTCGGGCACCTCGTCCTGCGGCGTCCACTCGACGAAATCGCCCACCGCCGGCCGCAGCGACGGGTCCAGGTTGCGTTTGAGGAAATGCCCCGAAGGCTGCGCCGCAAACACCCCACCGCCGTCATGCACCTCGTACCCGGCCCGATGCTGCGCCACCACCCGCGCCACCGGCACGTCCGGCAGCGGCCCGCGCCAGCCGATGCGGCGCAGCGCGTCGATGTCCTGCCGGGTGGTCATGGGCGAAGCGTAGCAGGCAAGGAGGGGCGAGGGATGAGGGGCAAGGGGCGAGGGCGCAAGATGAGGGAACAAGGCCAAGTTGCCAGATGTTGGGCGCTCTCCTCGCAGCCTTCGTCCGACGCCAGCGCACCGGCTTCGTGCCTCTGCTTTTCGCGCCCTCGCCACTCGCCCCTCGTCCCTCACCCCTTTCATCCTGTTAGCATGCGCAAATCTCCCACCGGGACGCAGCCCTTGAACACCATCCAGACCAGCCCACGCCTTGCCGAAGTCCGCTACGAAATCCGTGGTGCGCTGGCGCGCCGCGCGCGCGAGCTGGAAGCGGCCGGGCGCGAGATCGTGCATCTGAACATCGGCAATCCCGGCCGCTTCGGATTCCGCGCGCCGCCGCACCTGGTCGAGGCAGTCACCACGCACCTCGGCCTGAGCGAGGCCTATTGCCAGGAGCAGGGTCTGGACCAGGCCCGCTCGGCCATCATGGCGCAGCAGGTGGCACGCGGCACGACCAATATCGACATCGGGCGGATATTCATCGGCAACGGCGTGAGCGAGCTGATCGACCTGAGCCTGCGCGCCCTGCTCTCCCCCGGCGACGAAGTGCTGCTGCCCAGCCCCGACTATCCGCTGTGGAGCGCCGCCACGCTGCTCAACGGCGGGCGTCCGCGCTACTACCACTGCCTGGCCGCCAACGCGCACCTGCCCGACACGGACGAGATCGCCGCGCTGGTGACCCCGCGCACGCGCGCGATCGTGCTGATCAACCCCAACAATCCGACCGGGGCGGTGTACCCGCGCTCCCTGCTGGAGCGCGTCGTGGAAATCGCCGACCGCCACGGCCTGCTGCTGCTCAGCGACGAGATCTACGACGGCATCACCTACGACGACGCGCGTTTCCAGCCCCTGGCCGCGGTGGCCGATACCGTGCCGTGCCTGAGCTTCGGCGGACTGAGCAAGGTGCATCGCGCCTGCGGCTACCGCGTGGGCTGGATGACGCTGTCGGGCGCACCGGCGGACACCGCGGCCTACCGCGACGCGCTGCAGCTGCTGGCCGCCCTGCGCCTGTGTCCCAACGTGCCGGCGCAGTGGGCCGTGGCGCCGGCCCTGCAGGGCATCGACAGCATCGGCGCGCTGACCGCGCCCGGCGGCCGCCTGTACCAGGCGCGCCAGGCGGCCCTGGACGGCGTGGCCGCCAGCGAATACCTGGACATCGTCGTGCCGCGCGGCGCGCTGTACGCCTTCCCGTCGGTGCGCGTGGAGGCGCTGCCGGTGTTCGACGACAACGAATTCGCCCTGCGCCTGCTGGAGGACGAATCGGTGCTGCTGGCCCCCGGCTCCAGCTTCAACGTGCCGGCCAGCCGCCACCTGCG
>CAZMMO010000338.1:0-2665 GCA_964567365.1 uncultured Rhodanobacteraceae bacterium
GAAGATGGAAGTCCGAGAGAATTCGCAGTTCACCAAGGACTATTTCGACCCCGACAAGCGCTATATCGGCAACTCCGTTCAGGTTTTCTTTGCCGACGGCAGCCAGACCGACAAGGTGTCCGTCGACTACCCGATCGGCCACCGCAGGCGCCGTGAGGAGGGCATTCCGGTCCTGCTGGACAAGTTCGAAAGGGCGCTGCGGGGCCATCTTCCCGCGCATCGGGTGGAGGCGATCCTGGCCGCGTGTGCCGATTCCCGCAAGCTCGATGCGATGCCGTTGCCGGACTTCATGGGCTTGTTTGCAAGCTGAATGGGCACGTGACCCGCGCGTAAACAGCGGGTCACGGCGGGCGTTGAATTGTTTGTTTTTTGATAAACTGGGCCTGCCCGCTCAGGAAGGGGGCGGCGCAGCTGGACATTTTTGTAAACAACAATTGCAGTGAATGTCTGTCAGGGGTGGAACGGGCATCGCATAAGGTCACGAAGAGAGGAGACTCTAGATGAAACGTAAGGGCTTGTGTTTGTTGATTGCCCTGGCCTTGGGAGGCGGCATGGCCGCGGTCCACGCTCAGGACACTCAAGACAGTGGTGCGATGCCCACGCAGAGCAGTGCGGCTACCCAGTATGACGGGCGCTGGTACATCGCTCCGACCGTGGGTGGTTTTTTCAATGACGGCGACCGCAATACCAATAGCCGTCAGGCCTATTATGGCCTTGGCATCGGCCGTTTCATTTCGCCGAATTCATCCATTGATTTCTTCATCGACCGTACCAACCGCGACGTGGATGGCGGCGGACGCTGGGCCAACAACAATTACGGCGTGGCCGCGCGTTTCTATGGCGGTGATTGGGATGCGTGGCGGCCCTATGCCTTGGCCGGCATAATGGGCAGCTACCACGTCAACGCCAGCGATCATGGCTGGGCCCCGGCCGCCGAACTGGGCGTGGGTCTGTCCAAGACCATCGACGACAATTCGGACTTCCGCGTCGAGGCGGCCTATCGCTACGACTGGGACAACAAGACCCAGCCGCAGGAAAGCGGCTACGGCGACTGGTTGCTCGGCCTTTCCATCGTGTCGCGTTTCGGCTCCCCGCCGGCGCCGCCGCCACCGCCGGCCGCCCCGGCACCGCCGCCGCCGCCGACCTGCGACCAGCTGGATGACGATCACGACGGCGTCAACAACTGCGTCGACAAGTGCCCGACCTCGGCCGAAGGCACCATCGTCGGTCCGGATGGCTGCCCGCAGAAGGTGGTCATCGACCTGCGTGGCGTGAACTTCAAGTTCGATCGTCCGCGCAAGGGCGAGACCAACATCGGTCCGACCCTGAAGGAGCCGACAGCCGATTCGCTGGCCATCCTGCAGCAGGCGGTCGACACGCTGCAGCGCTACCCGCAGGTGAAGGTCAAGGTGGCCGGTTACACCGATTCGATCGGTACGGCAGCCTACAACCAGGGCCTGTCCGAGCGCCGGGCGCAGATCGTGTACGACTACCTGACCTCGCACGGCATCGATGCCAGCCGTCTGGAAGGCCCGGTGGGTCACGGCGAGAACGATCCGGTGGCGTCCAACAAGACCAAGGATGGCCGTGCGCAGAACCGTCGTACGGAACTGCAGGTGGACGAGTCCACCACCGGCGGCCAGCAGTAACCGGCCCCGGAATGTCGCCGGCATGGGTCCATGCCGGCGACATCGAACCACAACAGGAACCCCGCTTCGGCGGGGTTCTTTTTTGGGTGCGCCCGGCGGGGGGCACCTGCTTGGATCCAGGTGGGGGCAGACCCAGGTGGGGACGGAGGGATTAAATTCTTGTCTTGCGGGCTACTACAACCGTGCCGCGCACTGTGTGACAAGAATTTAATCCCCTCCGTCCCCGTTATCGACCGACTTCAGCTACGACTTCCAGGACCTGCGTTTGGCCCCGCAGACTTCCCTGTAGAGGGCCTCGAACCATGGAGCCTGCGGCAGACTCCTACAAAAAACGGGTTGCCATCCGCGAACCCCGGAGTTTTGTAGGAGCGCACCTGGGCGCGACGGCATCAGCGTTTCATGACCCTCACGCCCGTCGCGCCCGGGTGCGCTCCTACAGGGTGCCTGCGAATTCGTGATGGGACGAAGTTCGTTGGTCCTGATGCTTCGACGGGCTCAGGCGGGCAGAACCCCGGTCGCCTTGCCGCTGCGGACGAAGGCGTCGATGGCCTGGTCCAGTTGCTCGCGTGTGTGCGCCGCGCTCATCTGCGTGCGGATGCGGGCCTGGCCCTTGGGCACCACGGGGTAGAAGAAGCCGGTGACGTAGATGCCTTCCTCCAGCAGCGCCGCGGCCATGGCCTGGGCCCGGGGCGCGTCGTGGATCATCACCGGTACGATCGGGTGGCTGCCGGGCTTGATGTCGAATCCGGCGGCGGTCATGCGCTCGCGGAAGTACTTGGTGTTGTCCATCAGCGTGCGGCGCAGGTCGTCGGCGCTCGAGAGCATGTCGAACACCTCGATCGCCGCGGCCACGATGTGCGGCGCCAGCGAATTGGAAAACAGGTACGGGCGCGAGCGCTGGCGCAGCATCGCGATGATTTCCCGGTGGCCGGTAGTGAAGCCGCCCAGGGCGCCGCCGAGCGCCTTGCCCAGGGTGCCGGTGAAGATGTCGATCTTGTCCATCACGCCGTGCACCT
>CAZMMO010000339.1:0-2664 GCA_964567365.1 uncultured Rhodanobacteraceae bacterium
ACCGGGTCTCCCCGCTTCACCGGATACGTTCAGCACGCGCTCGCGCAAGGGCCTGCCCTGCAAGCCTCTGCGCGGCGGGCGCAATCATCGTGCGGCGGAGCGCAACCGTCAGCCCAGGAATGCCTGCCGGCACCAGGCCAGCAACACGCCCGAAAACGCGATCATGACCAGCAGCGCCAGGCCATTGAGGGACAGCACCACGCGCAGGGTGCCGTCCGGTTGCGGCGCCAGTTCGACGCCCTCCTCGGGCTCGTCGAAATACATCACCCAGATGACATGCAGGTAGTACCACAGGCCCACGATCGCCATGATGATGCCGACGATCGCCAGCCACAGCATGTGCGCGTCGATGGCCGCCTGCAGCACGTACCACTTGGCCATGAAACCCCAGAACGGCGGCACGCCGGCCAACGAGAACATGGCGAACATCATCAGGCAGGCCATCCACGGCGAACGCTTGTTGAGTCCCTTGAGGTCGCTGATCTGGTCGCACTCGAAGCCCTTGCGCGAGAGCGCCAGCAACACGCCGAACGCCGCCGTGGCCATCATCGCGTAGCACACGGCGTAAAACAGCGCCGCCGCATAGCCTTCGGGGCCGGCATTGACGAAACCCATCAACAGGAAGCCCATGTGCGCGATGGTGGAGTAGCCCAGCATGCGCTTGATATTGGTCTGCACGATGGCGACGAGGTTGCCGAGCACCATGGACAAGGCCGCGATCACCGCCAGCATCAACTGCCACTGGTGGGTCAGCAGCCCGTCGGGGGCGAATGCGGACAACAGGCGGTACGCCAGGCCGAACGCCGCCAGCTTGGAGACCGACGCGATCAGCGTGGTGATGGCCGTGGGCGCGCCGTCATAAACATCCGGCAGCCACATGTGGAACGGCGCCGCGCCCAGTTCGAAGGCGACGCCGACGATCAGGAAGATCAGGCCGAACTTCAGCAGGTTCGGCATGTCGACATGCTGCGCGGCCGCCGCCAGTTGCGACAACTGCAGCGTGTCGGTGGCACCGTAGATCATCGACATGCCGTACAGCAGCATGCCCGACGCCAGCGCGCTGAGCACGAAATACTTGATGGCCGCTTCCGAGGACAACGGCGAATCGCGGTTCATCGCCACCAGCGAGTAGGACGCCAGCGCCAGCATCTCCAGGCCCAGGTAGATCGTGACCAGGTTGCCCGCCCCGGACAGGATCATCAGCCCCAGCACGGCGAACAGCACCAGCGAATAGAACTCGCCGATGTGCAGGCTGCGGTCCCGCAGATACGGTCGCGCGAAAATGAAGATCAGCAAAACCGCCAGCAACCCGAACACCGAGACGATCTCGGTTGCGCCGTCGCGGACGAACATGCCACCGAAGGCGGCTTCCGCCCCGTGGGGCTGGCCAAGAATGACCAGCAGGCCCGTGACCACCGTGATGGCGACGGCCAGCCAATGTGTGATGTTGCGCTGCGCGGGTTTCAACCAGGCATCGAGCAGCAGCAAAATGCACACCGCCACCACCAGGTAGACCTCCGGCAGCATCACGAGAATGTCGTTCCAGCTCATCATGCGACGTTCCTCAAACCTTGACGACGGCCAGTTGGCTGACCAGGTGGTGGACGGCGGCACCCGTCAGGTGGAATAGCGGCTGGGGCCACACGCCGATAGCCAGCACCAGAAGCCCGAACACCGTGAGCACGATGACTTCGCGCATATTGACATCCTTCATGGCCTCCACTTTCTCGCTGGGAGGTACGCCCCAGATGATGCGCTTGACCAGATACAGGGTGTAGCCGGCGGCGATGATCAGGGTGAACGCGGCCACCAGCGCAATCCACGGATTGGCGCTGAAGCTGGCCAGAATGACCATGAACTCGCCCACGAATCCGCTGGTCCCCGGCAGGCCAACATTGGCCATGGCGAAGAACACCATGAAGAAGGCGAACCACGGCATGATCTTGTTCAAACCACCGAAGATCTTGATCTCGTGCGTGTGCAACTGGTCGTACATGACGCCGATACAGGCGAACAACGCGCCGGAAACGAACCCGTGCGAAATCATCTGCACCATCGCGCCCTGGATCCCCAGGGCCGCCGCATCCACGTTGTGCGCACCGTCACGCACCAGAATGAACGCGATGAACAGGCCCAGCGTGACGAAGGCCATGTGGGTGATGGACGAATACGCCACCAGCTTCTTCATATCTTCCTGCACCAGCGCCACGTAGCCGATGTAGACGATCGCGATCAGGCTGAGTGCGATGATCAGCCACATGAAGTGGTGCGAGGCATCGGGCGTCATCGGCAGCGGGAAGCGGATGAACCCGTAGGTGCCCACCTTCAACATCACCGCCGCCAGCCATACCGAACCGCCGGTCGGTGCCTGCACGTGCGCGTCCGGCAGCCAGGTATGCACCGGAACCATCGGCACCTTGATGGCGAAGCCGAGCGCAAAGGCGCCGAACAACCACTCCTGCTGGGTCATCGTGAACGGGTACGCCGCCAGCTTGGCCATGTCGAACGTACCGGCCACATGGTGCATGTACAGGATGCCGATGAGGAAGAAAATGGAGCCCAGGAACGTGTAGATGAAGAACTTCATCGAGGCGTACAGACGCCGCTCGCCGCCCCACACGCCGATGATGATGAACATCGGGATCAGCATGGCCTCGAAGAACA
>CAZMMO010000340.1:0-2615 GCA_964567365.1 uncultured Rhodanobacteraceae bacterium
GCGTTGAACGACGCGCAGTCGGCAGAGCAGGATTCGTTTTCCGACGGCCTGCTGGACTGCCCCCACTACACGCGTCCGGTCGATGGCGCGCTGGGAACGGTTCCGCAGGTGCTGCAGTCGGGCGACCACGCGGCCATCCGCCGCTGGCGCCTGAAACAGTCGTTGGGGCGGACCTGGTTGCGGCGGCCCGACCTGCTGGCGCGATGCACGCTCGACGAGGAGTCCCGTGCATTGCTGGACGAATTTCGTCGCGAATATCTCGCGATGGGAAGAAATTGAAAGTGTGGCCATGGAATGGAAGGCTGCTCTTGCTTCTCGCGGTCATGGATGGCCGCACGAATACACAGGTGTGCCATGAACAAGATCATTGAGCAGTTCGAAACCGAGCAGATGACCCGCCAGCTGCCCGACTTCGGCCCAGGCGACACGGTCGTGGTCAACGTGAAGGTGAAGGAAGGCAACCGCGAGCGCGTGCAGGCGTTCGAGGGCGTCGTCATCGCCAAGCGCAACCGCGGCCTGCATTCGGCCTTCACCGTGCGCAAGATTTCCCACGGTACCGGCGTGGAGCGCGTGTTCCAGTCGCACAGCCCGACCATCGATTCGGTCAAGGTCAAGCGCAAGGGCAAGGTGCGCGGCGCCAAGCTGTACTACCTGCGCGGTCTGGAAGGCAAGGCCGCCCGCATCAAGGAAGACATCGCCGCCGCCGCCGAGGCCAAGGCCGCCAAGAAGGCGGCTGGAAAGAAGGCGGCCGCCAAGGCCAAGGCCAAGAAGGCCGAGCAGGTCGAAGCTCCGGCCGCCGGCGCCGCCGAGTAGGCTTCACCGCCTCATGTCATGACGAAAGCCGCGTGGGCATTCCCCGCGCGGCTTTTGCATGCCTGTCTTTTTTTTGCGGGTGTTTTTCCTGCCGAACGGCGGGGAAAATCCACCGTTTACGCAAAGGCGTCGGCGTCGTAGCCGCCGGGCACGCCCTTGCTGGCATAGGCCACCGCGTCGTGCGGATGCAGGCTTTCCTCGTGGCTGACGCGGACCGCGAAATCGGCGATGGCCTCGTCCTTGCCCAGGGCGCGCTGGATGCGCCGGGCGGCGTCCTCGCAGAACATCAGGTTGTGGCCGTTGGCCAGGGCGAAGGCCTGTTCGTCCTCGCGCTTGACCGCGGTCTGCACGGGCGTGCCCAGCGCGATCTCGGCGCGGTCGATCAGCGCCATCACGTCGAAACCGAAGGAGGGTTGCGGACGTACGCGCAGGCTAGCGATGCTGCGCTGGGCGTGCGGCGTGGCGACGATGCCCTGCTCGCTGCCCAGCCAGGCCAGGATGGTGTCGCGGTCCAGCGCGGCATCGGGCTCGAAGTCGTGGGCGAACTGCTGCTGGATCAACTGGCGCGACAGGGCCGCCGAGGCCGGACAGGTCGAGGAATAGACCACTTCGGTGGCCAGCTCGACCTGGAACTCCTGGCCGTGCATGCGCGCCTCGATACGCACCGGATAGGCGCGCCAGCCGCTGTTGTCGCTCTGCAGGGCGGGACGGCGCACCAGTTGTTCGAAGCGGATGCGGATGCGCGCCTGGCTGGACAGGTCGCCCTGCGAAGCCAGGAAGTCGCGCAGCAGCCGGCGCAGCAGGCACGGCGTCAGGGCCTCGCCGGCGAGCGCCTTTTCCGCCATCAGGTACAGGCGCGACATGTGGATGCCGCGCGCGTCGGGGCGTTCGAGGCTGACGTGGGCGTCCACGCGGGCGCTGGCGCGTTGCGGGGTTCCGTCGCCGTCGTCGAGCAGCACGGGAACCTGGATGTTGTTCATGCCCACCCAGTCCAGCGTGCCGTCCAGGTGCGGTTGCGCCTGGTGGGCGACGTCGGGCAGGTCGCGGACGGTGTCGGGATCGGCGGACATGGGATTTCCGGTGTGCAAAGTCCTGGTTATCTGGGGATGGATGGCAGTTTAATCAACTTGGGCGGTCCGTGCGGCGCGGGCCGCGGACCAGGCCTGGCACAGGGTGACGAGGCCGGTCTGGCGCTTCTGCTCGTGGCGCAGGCGGCCCAGCGGCTGGCGTGCGCGCAACGCCAGCCGGATCCAGCGTTGGCCGAGACGGGCATCCAGGCCGCGGAAAAGGCTCAGCGGACCGGGCAGCTGCCAGGCCTGCCGCCATTGCCCGGACAATCCCTTCAGGTGCTCGGCCACGGCCGCGCGCCGTTCGGGGCAGTCCCGGGCCAGGGCTTCGCGGTCCAGGTGATGCCGTGCCAGACAGTCCATCGGCAGGGGCAGGCGCTCGATGGCGGCGTTTTCCTTGACCACGCTGACGGCCTGCAACAGGTAGTCGAGGCTGGCGAAGCGGCCGGCGCGGGCGGGGTCGGCATCGGCGCCGAAAAGGGCGCGGGTTTCCAGGGCCGCCAGGGCGCCGTGGAAGGCCTCGGCGCGCTCGATCTGGGTGGTGAGGTCGGGCGAGGTGGCCTGGTCGAGACGAGCCAGGGCCGCCGTGACCGGCGCCAGCCACAAGCCCGGGTCGATGCGGCGCAGGTCCGGATCGGCGAACAGGGCCTTGACCAGCGGGTGGCGACCGCCGCTGGCCGCGGCGCCGCCCAGTTCCTCGCCCCACCAGTTGAGCTTGGCGGCGGCCACCTGCGG
>CAZMMO010000341.1:0-2586 GCA_964567365.1 uncultured Rhodanobacteraceae bacterium
CGGGCATGGGCTTGGCACCCGGGTAGGTATTGCCCGCCTGGTCGGTGTTGGCGGCGTTGATGAAGCGGTCCTCGGGTCGCTTGAACCTGCCGATGACCGGCACGTCCGTGTTCTTTTCCAGCGGCCCGTCGATGCTCTGGTAGAACGAGCCGCCGGGGATGTGGTCGCGTACCAGGAAGTCCGCGCCATGCAGGGCTCCCAGCATCAGACGCTCTTCGAAGCGGCTGACATTGACGTCGTGCGCGGCCGCCAGGCTGCGCCGGGCCGCGATCATGCTCCAGGCGACAAAGGGAACTTCCTGATAGATGAAGGCCGTGGCGTCATTGCCCTCGGAAAGATGCACGCTGTTGTCTCCGGTGGCCGCATACCAGCCGCCGCGCAGGTCGACATGCGAGGGTCCTTGCGGCCGGGGATTCTTCAGGTGTCCGTCGGCTTCGTTCCAGCCGTCGGCGACGCGCTGCCCCTTGAAGTAATACAACACGTTCGACAGCGTGTAGCGCGCCAGTACGCGCCTGGCGATCTGGAACGGAAAGGAAAAGACCTGCTCGCTTCCGTTTGCATACACCCGATACCACCCGGGCGTTTTCAATGCCGAGAAATCGAGGGCCCAGTACCGCCAGTGGTGCCAATGGTCGACCCGTCCCGCCGGTTTCGGAACGCCCTTGAACACCGTCTTGCCGCTGTCCAGGTCGACCACCTTGAACGAGGTGAAACGGTCGTCCCCGAAGCCTTGCACGAGGGCCTGCTTGGGCGCCGCCATGGCATACCCCACCTGGTCGACCAGTACCAGCGGACGCACGGGCGCGGTGACCTCGTTGCGGTAGGCGTCCGGCGCCTGGGGGTGCCCGCCGGAATGACGCGCGGCCGTCACCGCGGCCGGTTGCCAGGGCGATCTGGCCTGGGCGGCCGACGCCGCGGGGCCGAGCCCGGCCAGGGCGACGGCTCCGCCAAGAACCCACGAAGACAGGGATCGTACGGAACGCATGCGGGTCGGATCAATAACCACGCCGGCTCCATCCATTGTGGGTAATCGCCGGTTGCGTCGTCTTGTCACCCGCATGGAGGCGGATGTCGTCCACATACCAGCCGCGCCCGTTCATCCTGGCGTCCGTCCGATAGCGGAACTGGACGTAATGGGCATCCGCCGGCAGCGCCACCTTTTTCGTTTGCCAGCCATGACTGGACCCGGTCAGCAGGCTCAGTACCTTCCAGTGCACGCCATCGGACGACGCTTCGACACCGCCGTAGTCGCTGCCCGGCTGCAGGCGGTACCAGGTCTGGAAGGACAAGGTGGAACCCCGGTGCGGATTCACCTTCATGGTCAGCTTGCGGTTCAGATGGTTGCCATAGCCGGAAAACCACGCCGGACCAGTGCCCGGAGACGCGACGGGAATCGCGTTCGCGACATCGGTGTTGACCCCGTACAGGACGGTGTCGATGGGCGGGCCGTTGCGGGTCGGGTGCTCGCGGTTGGTCAGGACGACGGTGACGAGGTTGTTCTTCCGGTCGACGGTAAGCGCCGTGCCCGTATAGCCTTCGTGGCCAACCGTCTCCGGTCCGGCCAGCGCGCCCTGGTACCACGACTGGTCGATCGACCAGCCCAGGCCGATGGCCGTGCCGAACTTTTTGGTCCAGTTGGTCAGCATCAACTGGATGGCCTTCTTGGACAGAACGCGCACACCGTCGTAGGTACCGTCGTTGAGTATCATCTGCCCGAAAATCGCCAGGTCGTGCGCGGTGCTGAACACCCCGGCATCCCCGGCCACGCCGCCGAGCGCGTAGGCGTCCTCGTCATCGACCCCGCCCACCAGCATGCCGCGATGCGTCCACGGCTGGTATTCCGTCGCGGCGATGCGCGAGTCCAGTTTTTTCGGCGGGTTGAACATCGTGTCCGTCATGTGCAGCGGACCGGTGAGGTGCTTGCGCAGGAACACGTCCTCGCGCTCGCCGCTGAGGCGATGGATCAAGGCCCCGAGGACCTCGAAATTCAGGTTGCTGTAGACGTAGTGCGTTCCCGGCGGATGATCGATGGGCAACTGCAATACGTAGTCCATACGGTCCTGGCGCGAACCGGGGTACTTGTACAGCGGGATCGGCGTGCTCGGCGAGGGCACCAGTCCCGACGTGTGGGTCAGCAACTGACGGATCGTGACGTTTTCCTTGCCGTGCACGCCGAACTTGGGCAGGTACTTGGCAACCGGGTCGTCCAGCTTGAACTTGCCCTCGTCCCACAACTGCATGACGGCCACGGCCGTGAACAACTTGCTGATGGACGCCAGGTCGAAGATCTCGTCCTTTTGCATCGGTCGCGGATCCGCGACCAGGGTGTACTTGTCGTCCTTGTAGAGCGAGGCGTAACCGTAGGCCTTCCACTTGGCGATCACGCCGCGGCGCGCGACCAGGACCACGGCACCCGGTGTCGCACGACGCGCCAGACCACGGTTGACGGTGCCGTCGATCTCCTCCAGCGCCTGCGGCACCAGCCCGGCCTCGGCCGGGGAACCCTGGCGCAGGACCTGCGCGCACGGGCAATCCGGCTGGGCCCATGGGTAGGCATGCGGAGGTGCCGTGTCCGCCGCGGACGCG
>CAZMMO010000342.1:0-2570 GCA_964567365.1 uncultured Rhodanobacteraceae bacterium
GTGCTACAGCTACCAGAACATCGCCTTCAGCCTGCTCGGCGACGTGATCCACGCCAGGACCGGCCGCTTCTACGACCGCGAAGTCGGCCAGAACCTGTTCCGGCCGCTGGGCATGACCACCGCCAGCTACGGCCGCGACGGGCTCGAGCACAGCAAGAGCTGGGCCCGGCCACATTATTTCCGCCACGGCCACTGGGTTCCCTACGAGCCCAACCTGGACTACTACCACGTGTCACCGGCCGCCGGGGTCAACGCCAGCGTCCGCGACATGGAGCAATGGCTGATGGCGCAGATGGGCTACCGCGCCGACGTGTTGCCGCCGGACCTGCTGAAGGTCCTGCACCAGCCGGGCATCAACACGCCCGGGGAAACCTGGTCCACGCCATGGCGGCGCGCACGCGTGCACCACGCCCACTACGCGCTGGGATGGCGCGTGTACGATTACGCCGGCCACACGCTGATCTTCCACGCCGGTGCCGTCAAGGGTTACCGCGCCGAGATCGGTTTTCTCCCCGAATACCACATCGGCATGATCATCCTGTGGAACTGCACCGACCCGGTGCCGGCCGGACTGATGCCGATGTTCTTCGACCGCATCCTGGGCCTCCCGCACGTGGACTGGGCCGGGCTGGACGGCAAGCGACGACATCACCGCTGAGGCCGGTCGCGGCCATCACGTCCACGCCGCGCCGGAAAACCGGCACGCACGCGCGCGCACGGCATACCGGCTCATCGCAGCCAGCGCGCAATCAACCTCCGCTGAGCTTGAACTCGACGCGGCGCCGCATGGTCACGGCCATGGGCTTGCCGTTGCGCAACGCCGGCTTGAACTTCCAGCGCGAGATCGCGCTGACCGCGGCCCGGTCGAATACATGGTCGGGATCGGAGGCCACCACATGGGCATCGGTCACGTCGCCGTCGGCGGTCACCGTGAACTGCACTTCCACCCAGCCTTGACGGCGCATGCGCGCGGCCAGCGGCGGGTAACGCGGATTCACCTGCTTGACCAGCACCGCATTCTGGATGGTCACCTTGGGCTGGGCCGGCGGTGGCGTGGGCTTGGGTTTCGTCTTTTGCTGCGCCGCCACCCGGGCCGCCTGTTGCTGTTGCTGCGCCTTGGCCGCGGCCGCCTGCTCCTGCTTCTGCTTGGCCGCCTGCTCCTGCAAGGCCTTGGCCCGGGCCGCCGCCGCGGCCTCCTGTTGCTGCTCCGCCAGTTCCTGGGCCTGCTGCTGCTCCACCCGCACCTTGCGCCGCGCATCCAGTTTGGAGCGCAGGATCGTCAACGTGTAATTGTCCGGGTCGGCCTTGGCCAGCAGAGCGATCTCGCGTCCGGCCTCGGCAAAATCTCCCTGGTTGATCACCTGCTCGGCGGCATTGGCGGCAAACGGAAACGTCTCGCGCAGGGCATCCTTGGCCACCTGGTTGTCCGGCTGGCGGTCGAGCACTTTCAGGTAGAACTCGAAGGCATTGTTGCCCTTGGGTGCCAGCAGGCGTTGGTCCTTGATGGCCTTGCTCGCCTCCGACAGCAACTGCGCGGTGGACATGGCCGCGACATTGGCCGGCGGCGGAGCCGACTTGGCGGCCGTGTTCTTGCCGGTCTTGACGGCAGGCCGGCTTGCCAGCATCGCCTGGTGGTGCGGGCGCAGGATGAGAAACCAGGCGGCCGCCGCCAGGGCCACGATGATCGCGACGGACAGCAGCACGGTGACCAGGGAGGCACCGCGCGCGCGGTGCCGACGGCAAACACTCGTATCGGTATTCATGGCAACTCGATTGTGGCTCATACGCCCACCCCCTGCGAAACATTCACCCCAGGCGCGCCGCCGCCGGCCTGCCCCCCGGAACAAGGTCGCCCACCGGCACGCGCGAATACATACCGTTCTGCCCGACATCCCTGCAGACCGGAAGCGGCCCTGCCGCAAATGCTCGCGAAAATCCCCCGTTCACCCGGGCCAACAGACGGCAGACGCGTCCCCACAGCACGGATGTCCTGAAAGGTACCCCGTTTCCGCTCTCGATGCCAATAGGAAGGTTCGTACCTGTTTCGCAAATTCGGAAAAAAAACTGCGCTCCGGAGCTCCCCAAAAAGAATCCCGGGAATCCCGGCAGCCGCGGACGGCCGACCACTCTTCTCGTAGAAGCCAGTCCTGCTGACGGCAATCCGCCCTTGCGCCCGGCGCCACCTGCCGCAAGCAGGGCCGGTTCCTGCGATGGGGTCATTTTGCGGTTCGAGGCCGGAAAAGGCGTTTCGAGGTTCCCCAAACGAAACGCCCCGGGAGACCCGGGGCGAAATCGCTTGCTCATCCCGTATCCCGCGCTGGGCAACCGCAGGAGAGAACCAGCAAGAAGTTTCGTGTTGCTGTTGGTCTTATTTGCGGCGCGAACGGGTGGTCCGTGCCTTGGACGTGCGCGAGGCACGGGATACACGCGAGGCAGCGGTCGTCTTCTTGGCCGCCGTCTTGCGCGCCGTCTTCTTGGTCGCCTTGCGCGCCGTCTTCTTGGCCGTGCTCTTGCGGGCCGTCTTCTTGGCCGCCTTCTTGGTGGCCTTCTTGGTGGCCTTCTTGGCCGCC
>CAZMMO010000343.1:0-2568 GCA_964567365.1 uncultured Rhodanobacteraceae bacterium
GGGATCAGCTTGTAGTCGACCAGCAAGCTGTTGTCGCGGTCCATGAAGTCGAGATTACCGGAATAGCCAGTGGCAATGACCGGCTTGCCGAGGTACATGCTTTCGGCCATGCCAAGGCCGAAACCCTCGGCCCGGTGCAGGGACACATAGCAATCGACCGCGTTCTCGAGCGCAAACATGTCCTCGCGCGAGAGGAAACCGTCGCGCACCTCGATACGCGGATCGTCGGCAACGCTGTGCCGCAGCGCCGCAAGCTGTTCCGGGAAGCGTTCGCCATTGATGGATTTGACCAGCAGACGCACGTTGCGCGCGCCATCGGCAAAGGCCTGCCGGAATGCCGCGATGGCCGCCTCCGGATTCTTGCGTTGGCGAAAGCTGTTGAAGTCGTAGCTGAACAGGAACACGAATTCGTCCGCGGCCAGTCCGAAGTGGTCACGCCCGACGCCGGTGGGTACTTCGAATTCGATGGCCTTGGGCATGCGCAGTACCGGCTTGCCGGTGCGCGCGCCGATGGCCTGGCGCACGTACTCCGTCGGCACCCACACCTCGTCGACCAGGTCGAACGACGCCTGCCAGTCGGACGGGAAATTCTCCAGCTCCCAAACCCAGAAGCCGATGTTGCGATGGCCGGCAAACGCACGCTGGCCAAGTTCGCCGAAAGCCACGGGCATCTGGTCGGCGTTGACGAAGAACACGTTGTCGGCGTACTTGAGAGAATCCGAGAAGTGCCGGTCCATGGAGTGGTCCTCCTGACGCGACGCCACCCCCACTTCGAAGTTGAAGATGCCGAAGGGATAGCCGGCCTGTTCCAGCGCCCGCGCGTACGAACGTACATTTTCGGCAATGCCGAATTCACCACGCGCATAGCCTACGAAATTGGCACCCGGGCTTTGCAGCGGTTGACGCGTGCGTTTGACACGGGTGGTACCGGCACCGTTTGCCGGCGGCAATGGCGGCATGGGCATGCCGGAGGCCGAATGCACCCGCCGCCGCAACGCCAGGCGCCAACGCAGGGGTATGCGTGCGTACATCCGGGCCAGCGAGCCGCGGCGGTTGCCCCAATCCAGTGCGCGCAGCAAACCCTTGCCAGCGCGCGCGCGCAGGCCACGGGACAAGGATCGCGGCGGCTGGAACCGGGCCCGGACGGAGTCCACGTAGTCGCGTCCCAGACCCAGTTCACCTGCATACATGAAATACCACTGCGCGAAGGACCCGCGTCCCTCGTAGGTACGCAACGTGATGCTGTCGGTAACGTCCCTGCGCGCCCGCCACACTTCGTACATTACAAGGCTGAACGGCAGACCCCGCATTTCGGGCACCTCGGGACACGGAGCATTGAAACGTTCCCGATTCATCCCGAACGGATGCGGTTCGGGTGCCTCGCTGTTGACGTCGAAGTTGCGGTGGTATGCGCGGCGCACCGTTGGAACGATTTTCTCTCCGTCAGCAAAACGGTCCCATGCATAAGGCTTGTGCCGATGCTCCAGGTGGCCGTTGTCGCGCAACCTGGCGAGATAGGCATCATAGAGGGGACGCAGGTCGCCGATGGTGTCGGCGTTGAAGCGATCCTGGTGCTTGGAAAAAATTTCGGGACGCGTGATGTCCACGCCTGAAAAGTGGGCAAAAACCAGGGGCACGCCATTGACGTCGTATCGATCCCCGGCGACATGCGTGACCGTTCGCGACGCCAGGTTCCAGTAGGCGACGTTGTAGCCGTCATGGCGCAGGATCGCGACATCCGGAAACATGCCCGGCACCATGTCCATCCACTTCTGGTCGGTGAACAGGCCACCTTCCAGGTCCACGAAACAATCGAACTCGAGCTTGCGCGACCACCAGTCGATCAATGCCGCACTGCGTGGATGCGCCGCATTGATGGCGACGAAACCGCAGTTGTACACGCCGCTGCGCATGAGCGAAAGCTCGGTGGGAAATTTGTCATCGTCGGGCAGTGGTGCGTTGATGTGCGGAGTCAGCACCGCCAACCGGCCTTCCTCGAATGCCTCCACCACCGCATCCAGCGGGCGCACGACATAGATGTCGGGGTCGAGGTAGATCAGCCCCTCCCCGGGGTGCCTCTGGCGCAGCCACGCGAACATGTACGGCTTGACCGCCGTATTGAGTTCCATGATGTCGTAGCGGAACACGAACGCCTCGAAATCCGGCAGGCCGAGCTGGTCGATGGTGACCGTCTCGAACAATCCCGAATCCAGTGCCGGATCATCCTCAGGGGCATCCGCAAGGCACAGGTAACGTTTCGAATCGGGATGCTGCTCCGCCACCGACTGCATCAGCGTCAACGCATAGGCCAGATAGTTGCGCGAAACGATGGTGAAGAAGACCGGTGGATTCACGATGAAACGTTCCTGTTCCATGGGCGACAGGCAATCATGGCGTACCAACGCGACACTCAAGCCAGCGCTTGTGCAAGTTCGGCTTTCAAGTCAGCAACATCCTCCACCCCCACCGACAACCGCACCAGCCCATCGCCGATCCCAAGCCGCTCGCGATTTTCCTTCGGTACCGAGGCGTGGGTCATGATGGCCGGGTGTTCGATGAGGCTTTCCA
>CAZMMO010000344.1:0-2565 GCA_964567365.1 uncultured Rhodanobacteraceae bacterium
ATCAGCCCCGAGTCCAGTACATGGTCATGCGTGCCGTACAACGGACGCACCGCCAACACGTGCGAGCCACGCTGGCGTGCCGCCAGCAGCACCGCCGTGGCGGCCGCCATGCCCGAGGCGAAAGCCACTGCATCGCTGGTTCCCTCCATTTCCGCCAGGGCCTTTTCGAAACGCGCCACGGTGGGGTTGAACAGGCGTGCATAAATCGGATTGGCAGCCCCGGCCGCACCGCTCGTGAGGGCATCGAAACTGGCCATGCCCTCGGCCAGGTCGCGTATCGGATACGTAGTGGACAGGTCGATCGGCGGCACATGCACGCCCAGTTCGTCGAAATCCTCGCGTCCGGCGTGCACGGCGCGGGTCTGGGAATACTTCATGGCTGACACCTGTTTGATGGATGGCGTCATTCTAGAACCAACGCAATCTCAAACTGCCGGCCCGCCTGTAGGAGCGCACCCGGGCGCGACCGGCATCAGCGTTCAATGAGCCTTACGCCTTGTCGCGCCCGGGTGCGCTCCTACAATTCGCCATACGGATCCTGCACCGGCGGGGAGTGCCCGCGCCCTACGTCTGGTGTTTCAGGTCGCGGAGCTTGCGGCGGTCGGCCTTGTCGGGGCGCTTGTCGGGTTTGACCGGGCGACGCAGGCGCGCCATGGCGCGTTGCTCCGCACGCGCAATCTGGCTGGCTTCGGTTTCGGCGTACAGGGTCTGCGCCACCTTGGCCGGGCCACGCGTGGGCGACAGGCCCAGCACTTCGACATCGAAACGTTCCTCGCCCCTGGTGATGCGCAGGCGGTCGCCCGGCTTGACCGCCCGGGACGGCTTGCAGGCGACACCGTTGAGTTCGACCTTGCCGCCGTCGATGGCCTCGCGCGCCAGGCGGCGGGTCTTGAAAAAGCGCGCGGCCCACAACCACACGTCGGCACGCACGCTCGTCGCTTCGCTCATCGGCTCAGCTTATCAGCATGTGCAGCAGCGGGACGGTCGCCAGGGAGGCAATGATCCCCACGCCCAGGATACTGTTGGCCAGCACTGGGTCGAGGTCGTAATCGCTGGCCAGGATCGTGGCCGAAACCATCGGCGCCATGCCGGCCTGCATCACGCCCACCACGAAGATCGTCCCGTCCACGCCGGCCCACGCGGCCAGGCCGATCGCCAGCGCCGGCGCCACCAGCAGTTTCCAGCCCCAGCCCATGCAGGCGGCACCCAGGGTCTGCCAATTGCCCAGGCGCAGCTTGAAGCGCAAGCCCACCGAAAACAGCGCCACCGGCGTCAGCGTCTCACCCAGCGGCTTCAACGCATCGCTGACGAGCTCGGGCCAGCCACCGGCAAGATTCACCACGATGCCCAGCAGCAGGGCCAAAAAGGCCGGAAACGTGAAGATGCGCTTGATGATATGGACTGGGTGCGGCGTGCGCCCGGCGTACAGGCAGGCCACCACCACGGCCAGGGTGATCAGGATCGGGAAACTGCCCAGCTGGTCGGCCACCACGGCGATGCCAAGCGCGTCGCGCCCGACCAGCGCCTGTACCAGCGGATAACCCAGGAAGGTGGTGTTGCCCAGCCCGCATACCAGGATCAGGGCACCGGTACGTCCGCGCGACCAGCCCAGGCGTGGACCCAGCAGGCCGAACACCAGCCAGGCGCCCAGAAATCCCAGCCAGACGGCGGCAGCGGGAAACCACAGGTGCGGATCGAACTGGAGCTGCGGAATCAGCTCCAATACCAACGCCGGCAGGGCAATGCGCAACACCCACCAGTTCAGGCCTTGCACCATGTTCGATGGCGGCCGCGCAAAGCGCGCCACCAGCGCACCCAGCACCAGGCAGGCAAACAGCATCAGCAGCGAGCTCATTGCATCACTCTTTCACTGGGGAACCTCGAAAAACCCCGTCACCCCAGCGCACGCGGCCGGCACGTGGGAAAGCAGGCGCAATCAAGCGCGCGCGTCGAGCACCTTGTTCCACTCCTCCACACGTTCGCGCCGGGCATCGAGCACGGCGTCGACGTCGCCTTCCAGGCTGACTTTTTCGATCTGGTCGCCCTGGACGATGGCATCGACCACCTGCTGGTCTTCGGCGGCAACGACTTCGCCGAACACGCTGTGCTTGCCGTCCAGCCACGGCGTGGCGCCATGGGTGATGAAGAACTGGCTGCCGTTGGTACCGGGGCCGGCATTGGCCATCGACAGCACGCCCGGCTTGTCGTGGCGCAGGCTGGCGTCGAATTCGTCCTCGAAGCGGTACCCGGGGCCGCCACGGCCGCTGCCTTCCGGGCAGCCGCCCTGGATCATGAAATCGGCGATCACGCGGTGGAAACCCAGGCCGTCGTAATAGCCGCGGCGAATCAGGTTGACGAAGTTGGCGACTGTCAATGGCGCCTTCTCGGCGTGCAGGCGCAGCCGGATCGGGCCGCGATTGGTGTGCATGGTGGCGGTGATGCTCATGAAAATTCCCTGCGGGCAAAGCGGATCATTATAAGACGCCGGGCGGTACCCATGTTCACGAATTCCCCAATGTGCGGGAATATCGGCAATCATTCATGTGATTCGGCCGCGAACCCTCC
>CAZMMO010000345.1:0-2537 GCA_964567365.1 uncultured Rhodanobacteraceae bacterium
GGCGAGGCCGGCGTCGGCTACGTGCTGCGCAAGGGCGCGGACATCCCGCCGCTGATGTTCACCCGCGACGAGCTGGAAGCCCTGGTGGTCGGCACGCGTTTCGTGCGGGCCTTCGCCGGCTCGCACCTGGCGGCCTCGGCGCAGGCGGCGATGCTGAAGATCGAGGCCGTGCTGCCGGCGGAACTGCGCGAGCGCGCCGCGCATACGCGCATCTATGCGCCGGTGTGGAAAGACGTCTACCAACGCGACCATGCCGCCCTGATCGACACCTTGCACGGAGCCATCGGCGAGCGCCAGGTACTGCAACTCGATTACGCCGACGAGGCCGGCAAGGCCACCCGCCGCGAGGTGGAGCCGTTGTGCCTGGCCTTCTGGGGCGGCAAGTGGACGCTGGGAGCCTGGTGCCGCCTGCGCCGCGACTTCCGCAATTTCCGCCCCGACCGCATGCAAGCCTGCGCGGTAACCGGTGAGTCGTTCGAAGATCACCCGCAACGCGACCTTGCCGCCTATTTCGCGGCCCTGAACGTGTCCCCGTCGGCCCTGCCGTGATTCGGGCCGCCTGCGCCATCGGGTCGTTGCCGTTTGTCGCGTGTGCCGGTGCTTTGCGATGATGGTGCCTCGACGTTGCCGGACCACGCCATGAAACGTTTTCTCGTCTGCCTGCTGCTGACCGGCCTGGCCGCGGCCCCCTTGCTGCACGCCGCAACGTCCGGCCACAGCCAGGCCGACCGGACCTTCCATGCCATCTACCGCGCCGGCTGGGCCTGGCGCAACGGGCTGCCGTCGCCCGACGGTCAACCTTCGCCGCCGCCCGACAACGGCCGTCTGGACACGGCCGATGCCGCAAGTCAGCACCAGCGGCTGGTCTATTGGCAACGGGTGATGCAGAAGCTCGATGCCCTGGACGTGGGCCGGTTGTCGCCGGCCAACCGGGTCAACTACGCCATCTACCGCCGCCAGATCGCGGTGCGCATCGCCGACCAGAAATTCAAGCAGTGGCAGATGCCGTTCAACAGCGATTCCTCGTTCTGGGCCGACATCGGCTACCGGCTCGGCGGCGACAGGCTGCGCACGGCGGCCGACTACCGGCACTACCTCGACCAACTGAACCAGATCCCGCGCTATTTCGACCAGGAAATGGCCAACATGCGCCTGGGCCTTGCGCGCGGCTTCAGCGTGCCGCGCGCGGTGCTCGACGGGCGCGACCGGTCGATCGCGAAAGTCGCCGACCTCACCGACGCGACCGCTTCCAGCTTTTACACACCGTTCAAACACATGCCGGCGGGCATCCCGGCAGCGACAGCCAGGATGCTCCAGGCGCAGGCGATCAAAAGCATCCAGGATGGCGTGATCCCGGCTTACGCCAAGCTGCTGAAATTTTTCGACGACGTGTACGTGCCCAACGCGCGCACCACCCTCGCCGCCGAGGACCTGCCCGACGGCAAGGCCTACTACCGGCACCAGATCCGGAAGTACACGACGCTGGACCTGACGCCGCAACAGATCCACCGCATCGGCCTGCGCCAGGTCGCGAAAATCCAGGCGCAGATGCGCGAGGTGATGCGGCAGGCCAGTTTCCGGGGCGACTTCGCGGCCTTCGTGAACTACCTGCGCACCGATCCGAAGTTCTACGCCAAAACACCGCAGGAACTGCTCGACAAGACCGCCTGGGTGACCAAGCAGGTGGACGGGCAGATGAGCCGGTTCTTCGGCCATCTGCCGCGCGCCCGCTTCACCATCGAGCCGGTGCCGGCGGCCATCGCGCCCTATTACACCTCCGGCCGCGGCGGTGCGGACGTGTACCTGGTCAACACCTACGACCTTGCGGCGCGCGCCCTGTTCCACATGCCCGCGCTGACCCTGCACGAAAGCTATCCCGGCCATGCCCTGCAACTGGAACTGGCGCGCGAGCGTCGTGGCCAGCCGGCGTTCCGCCGCGACGGCTACATCTCGGCCTACGGCGAAGGCTGGGGCCTGTATGCCGAATTCCTCGGCAACGAAATGGGCATCTACGACACGCCGTACAAACGCTTCGGCTACCTCGACTACCAGATGTGGCGCGCCTGCCGCCTGGTCATCGACACCGGCATCCATGCCATGGGCTGGTCGAAACAACAGGCCATCGAGTACCTGGCCGCGCATACCGCGCTGAGCCATCGGGAAATCGTCAACGAGGTCGACCGCTACATCAGCTGGCCCGGCCAGGCCGACAGCTACGAACTGGGCTACCTCGCCATCCGCCGCCTGCGCCGCAAGGCCGAACAGGCGCTGGGCAGCCGCTTCGACATCCGCGCCTTCCACGACACCGTGCTCTCCACCGGCTCGGTGCCGTTGCCGGTGCTGGAAAAACGCATCGACCGGTTCATCGCCGCCGGCGGCCCCGAACCCGACTACGGCTGCGATGGCGACAAGAAAAAACCTTGAAGCGCGTGCCTTCCACGCGCGCCAATTTCCGCGATCGCATGTAGGAGCGCACCCGGACGCGACGGGTTCGAGGCTCATGGAACGCTGATGCCGTCGCGCCCAGGTGCGCTCCT
>CAZMMO010000346.1:0-2528 GCA_964567365.1 uncultured Rhodanobacteraceae bacterium
CCCGAGCCCCGAGCCCCGAGAAAAACGTAACCCACAAGTCCCGTCATTCCGGCGAAACCTGGAGCCCACCGGAATCCCCGCGAAAACAACACGGGTTGCGGCTATCATGGGTGTCTTTCACGACCTCCCCGAGGCATGACCAAATCCACACCACCGCTTGATCTGGCGACGCTGGCCGATCGTTTCGGCCTGGAACTGCGCGGGGATGGCAGCACCCTCATCCATGGCGTTGGCCCCCTTGCCGATGCCGACGGGTCGCAACTGGCCTTTCTCGCCAATGCCCGCTATACCGCGCAACTGGCCGACACGCGCGCAGGCGCCGTGGTGCTGGCCGCCGACCAGGTCGAGGCCTGCCCGGTGCCGGCCCTGGTCGCCGCCGACCCCTATGCGGCCTATGCCCGGATCGCGACGCTGTTCCAGCGCCTGCCCGCGCCCGAACCCGGCGTACATCCCAGCGCGGTGGTCGCCGAAGGCGCCCGCATCAGCGACCGTGCCAGCATCGGCCCCCTGTGCGTCATCGAGGAGGGCGCCCGCATCGAGGACGGTGCCAGCCTCGGGCCGCACTGCGTGGTCGGCCCCGGCTGCACCGTGGGGGCCCAATCGCGCCTGGTCGCGCGCGTGACCCTGGTGGCCGACGTCACCCTGGGCCGGCGCGTGCTGGTCCATCCCGGGGCCGTCCTCGGCGCCGACGGGTTCGGCCTGGCCGTGGACGGCGGCCACTGGATCAAAGTGCCGCAATTGGGTGGCGTGCGCATCGGCGACGATTGCGAGATCGGCGCCAACACCACCATCGACCGCGGCGCGCTCAAGGACACCGTGCTGGAAGAGGACGTGCGCCTGGACAACCAGATCCAGATCGCCCACAACGTGCACATCGGCGCGCACACGGCCATGGCCGGCTGCAGCGCGGTGGCCGGCAGCGCACGCATCGGCCGCTGGTGCATGGTGGGGGGCAATGCCGGTATCCTGGGTCACCTGGAGGTGGCCGACCACGTGGTGATTACCGCCAAGAGCCTCGTCACCCGCTCGATACGCGAGCCGGGCGAGTATTCTTCGGGAGTCCCCCTGCAGGACAATCGCACGTGGCGCAAGAACGCGGCGCGCTTCAAGCATCTGGACGACATGGCCCGCCGCATCAAGGCGCTGGATAGGAACAACCATGACTGACAAAACCGTGGCCTTGCCGGTCGACGTGGAACAGATCCAGCGTCTGCTGCCGCATCGCTACCCGTTCCTTCTGGTCGACCGGGTGGTCGAACTGGAAATGGGCAAGCGCGTGGCCGCCATCAAGAACGTCACCATCAACGAGCCCTTCTTCCAGGGCCACTTCCCCGGCCACCCCGTAATGCCCGGAGTGCTGATCGTCGAGGCTCTGGCGCAGGCGGCCGGCGTGCTGTTCCAGCTTTCGGCCAATCCGGACGACGACGGCTCCGCCTTGTACTATCTGGTCAAGATCGACAAGGCGCGTTTCACCGCCATGGTGGTTCCCGGCGACCAGCTGCACCTGGAGGTCACCCTCAAGCGCCTGCTGCGCGGCATGGGCATCTTCGTGGCCCGCGCCACGGTGGAGGGCCGGGAAGTGGCCAGCTGCGAACTGATGTGCGCCGGCCGTGGGGACTGAGGCACCGATGATCCATCCAAGCGCACAAATCGACCCGAACGCCCGCCTGGCCGACGATGTCGAGGTAGGCGCCTACAGCGTCATCGGCGCCGACGTCGAGATCGGCGCCGGCACCCGTATCGGCGCCCACGTGGTGATCCAGGGCCCGACCCGCATTGGCGCCAACAACCGCATCTGGCAGTTCGCCTCCATCGGCGCCGACGCGCAGGACCAGAAATACGCCGGCGAGGAAAGCCACCTCGAGATCGGCGACAACAACGTGTTCCGCGAATTCACCACCGTGCACCGCGGTACCCGCGGCGGCGGCGGCGTCACCCGCATCGGCAACGACAACTGGTTCCTGGCCTACGTGCACGTGGCGCACGACTGCATCGTCGGCAACCACACCATCTTCTCCAACTACGCGGCCCTGGCCGGGCACGTCGAAGTGGGAGACTGGGTGATCGTGGCCGGCTACGCCGGCGTGCACCAGTTCTGCAAGGTCGGCGCGCACGCCTTCATCGGCATGGGTTGCCTGGTCGGCAACGACGTGCCGCCGTTCGTGATGATGGCCAACGAGCAACACGGTCGCCCGCGCGGCATCAACAGCGAAGGCCTGCGCCGGCGCGGCTTCGACGCCGAACGCATCAGCGCCATCAAGCGCGCCTACCGCACCCTGTACATGGGCGGAAACTCGCTGGCCGAGGCACGCGAACAACTGACCGGCCAGGCCGAGGACAACGAGGACGTGCGCGCGATGCTGGCGTTTCTGGAACGCAGCGAGCGCGCGCTGGCGAGGTGAGGGGGTGCGGCGGAGGCGCGGGCTGGGGTGTCGTGTGGGTTGAGGCACGGGTGTGGGTTCATGGTTCGGGGCCCGGGACCCGGGACCCGAATGTTCTGGGGGTTTCAGGTGAAACTGAGGCCCCGT
>CAZMMO010000347.1:0-2527 GCA_964567365.1 uncultured Rhodanobacteraceae bacterium
AGTCATGATGTACACCCTGTTTTTTCTCTGCTCCGCGCTGGTGGCCTGCGCCGTGCTGACCATGGTGAGCGTGCACGTCCCGCCGGTCCACCTGGCCCATTCCACGCTCAAGAGCCTGCCGCTGGCGGCGTTCGCGTCCGGTTGAGGGGGGCCGCATAATGGGCCGATGCTGCACGTCATCCTGCACCGCCCCGAGATACCGCCCAACACCGGCAACGTGATCCGCCTGTGCGCCAACAGCGGCGCGCGCCTGCACCTGGTGCGGCCGCTGGGTTTCGAACTGGACGACAAGCGCCTGCGCCGCGCCGGGCTGGATTATCACGAATACGCCACGGTGGCCGTGCACGAGAATCTCGAGGCATGCCTTGCCGCCCTGGACCGTCCGCGCCTGTTCGCATTCACGCGGCACGCCACGCGCCGCTACACCGAGGCCCGCTTCGCCGACGGCGACGCCCTGCTGTTCGGATCGGAAAGCGCCGGTCTGGGACAAGCGCTGCTTGAGGGCATCGACCCGGCGCAGCGCCTGGGCCTGCCGATGCGGCCGGACAACCGCAGCCTGAACCTGTCCAACGCGGTGGCCGTGGCCGTGTACGAAGCCTGGCGCCAACTCGGCTTTGCCGGCGCCGCGGCGTAAACGCCCATCCCGGCCACACCGGGCCACAACGGCTACAATCGGGGCATGACCGAGACCGCTCCCCACGCATTCCTGCCGCGTCCGCTGCGTGCCCTCGCCGGGCGGGTGCTGGAAACCGCGCTCAACCAGGCCGTGGCGCTGGACCCGGACACCCGGGCCGGCCTGGAAGCCCTGGAGGGCCGCCGCCTGCAACTGCACTTGCGCGGGCCCGAATGGGAACTGGCCCTGCTCGTGCGCCACGGCAAACTGCGCGTGGAAGTGCCCGACGGCGCGACCGACGCGGTGTCCTCGCTGCGCGTGAGCGCCACGCCCGGCAACCTGCTGGGCATGGCCCTGCGTGGCGGCGATGAATCCGTGTCTCCGGGCAAGGTGGACATCTCCGGGGACGCCGACCTGGCCCGGCGCCTGGAAAAGTTGGCGCGCGGCTACGCGCCGGACATCGAGCGCGCCTTCGTCCGCGTATTCGGGGAAGTCGCCGGCGTGCCACTGGCGCACGCCTTCCTGCGCGCGTTTTCGCATTTGCGCGACAGCGGCCGCCACCTGCTCGAGGACGGCGCCGACTGGGTGCGCGAAGAGGCCCGTCTGGGCGTGTCGGCCGCCGAGATGGATACCTTCCTGGACGAGGTGGACGAGCTGCGCGAGCGCGTCGAGCGCCTGCAGGCCCGCACCGGCCGGCTGCGCCCGCGCTCCGGAACGGGCCCATGAGGACGCCGCTGCGCCTGGCGCCGCGGCTGGTGCACGTGGCCATCGTGCTGCTGCGCTACCGGCTCGACGACGTGGTCGACGCCACCCACCTGTACCGGCCGCTGAAGTGGCTGCGCATGCTGTTGCCGCGCGCCCGCGCGGACGTGCGCCAGTTGCCGCGCGGCGCGCGCCTGCGCATGGCGCTGAACGAACTGGGCCCGATTTTCGTCAAGGCCGGGCAGATGCTGTCCACGCGCCGCGACCTGGTGCCGGCCGACGTCGCCGACGAACTGGCCCTGCTGCAGGATCAGGTGCCGCCGTTTCCCGGCGCCGAGGCGCGCGCCATCGTCGAGCAGTCGCTGGGCGCCCCGGTGGCCACGCTGTTCCGCCGTTTCGACGAGCAGCCGCTGGCTTCGGCCTCGATCGCGCAGGTGCACGCGGCCCTGCTCGAGGACGGCAGCGAAGTGGTGGTCAAGGTGCTGCGCCCGGGCATCGACAAGCGCATCCGCCGCGACGTCGACCTGCTGCGCGCGTTCGGCGAACTGGCCCAGCGCTGGCACCCCAATGCCGACAAGATCCGCCCGCTGGACGTGGTGGCGGAAATCGAAAAGACCCTGCACAACGAGCTCGACCTGCAGCACGAGGGCGCCAACGCCAGCGTGCTGCGGCGCAATTTCGAGCACTCGCAGGACCTGTACGTGCCGCGCGTGTACTGGTCGCACAGCAACGAAAGCGTGCTCACGCTCGAGCGCGTGCACGGCGTGCCGGCCGACGACATCGCGGCCATCGACAAGGCCGGGCTGGACCGGCGCCACCTGGCCGCGATGGGCGTGCGCCTGTTCTACGAGCAGGTGTTCCGCGACAACTTTTTCCATGCCGACGCCCACCCCGGCAACATCTGGGTCGACGTCACCCACCTCGATCACCCGCACTTCATCGCCCTGGACTTCGGCATCATGGGCTCGCTGCCCGAGGACGACCAGTACTGGCTGGCGGAGAACTTCATTGCCCTGTTCGAGCGCAACTACAAGCGCATCGCCGAACTGCACCTGGCCGCCGGCTGGATGCCCAGCCACATCCGCGTGGACGAACTGGAAACCGCCATCCGCACCGTGTGCGAGCCCTACTTCACGCGTCCGCTGGCGGAGATTTCCCTGGCCGAGGTGGTGGCCAAGCTGTTCGCCACCGCGCGCCGCTTCGAGCTGACCC
>CAZMMO010000348.1:0-2519 GCA_964567365.1 uncultured Rhodanobacteraceae bacterium
GCTTGTCGAAGCATCAGGGCGAACGGGCTTTGATGATTTATTCCGGACAGCAGTGTGCGTAAGCAGGAATCCAGTGTCTTTGCCTTCAAGAGTTTGAAGACACTGGACCCCAGCATGCGCTGGGGTGACGAGGTTTTTCGAGTACCGGTGTCTCATGGAATTTCATGCCATCGCCTGCAGGGCGGGCGCCTACATCGCGGCACCGCTGCCGATGCACCGGGTAGTCCGAAGTGCATTCCGACCCCGGGCGCTGCGGGCCTACCAAGGGACGGTCCGGCCGAGGTAGTCGACGTATGCGAGCCCGGGCGTGCCCTGCCTGGCAAGCAGCACGTCGACCAGTTTCGGGACATTGTCCTCGATGCCGAAAGGGGCCTCCGCGCCGCCCAGTTCGGTGCGGATCCAGCCCGGGGCCATCAGCACCAGCGCGCGCGGCGAGCTGGCCTGACGGGCGGCGAAGCTGCGCATGAACATGTTCAGGGCGGCCTTGCTGCCGCGGTACAGTTCACGTCCGCCTTTCACGTTGTTGCCGATGCTGCCTTGCCCCGAGGTCATCACGCCGATGGTGCCGTCCGCGGCGACGTTCGCCTCCAGGCTTTCGACCACGCGCATGGGGCCGAGGGCATTGGTGTGCATGACCTGCATGAATTCTTCGGTCGATACTTCGCCGATGGTCTGCGTCGGATCGCGGTTGGTGATTCCCGCGTTGACGAACAGGATGTCGAAAATGCGCCCCGCCATGCGCTGTTTCAGCGCGGCAATCTGGTCGGGCGCGCAGATGTCCAGCGTCTCGATCTCGACCCGACCCGCGTTTTTGTCCGCCAGGTCGTGCAGCAGCGTCCGCGTGCTGCTTCCGCGGACCGTGCCGGTGACGTTCCATCCCTTTTTCAGGAACTCGGCCGCCATGGCGTGACCCAGGCCGCGCGATGCGCCGACGATGAGAATGGTCTGGGTGGAGGGTGTTTTCGGCATGACATCACCTGTTTCGATGTGCTCAGGGAGTTTGGATCGACGGCGTGCAGGCGGCATCTTATCCGATAGGTACATGACGAACCGGGTTGCCTCGCGGTTTGCCGGCCCTGTCGGGGGACCTCGAATAACCTCGTCACCCCAGCGAAAGCTGGGGTCCAGCGTCTTTAAGCTCTTGAAGATAAAGACACTGGATTCCTGCCTTCGCAGGAATGACGGGCAAATGGGCAGTTTTTCGAGGTCCCCGTCGGTACCATCCGGTGGTGATGCCCCACACATCGGATCGAGACCGGGTCATGGACAATCTGCGACAACGTTTTTTCTTCCCCGACACCGACGTGCGCGGCGAGTACGTGCGGCTGGAAAGCGCGCTGACGCCGGTGCTGCAGGCGCGCGACTATCCGCTGGAAATCCAGAGCCAGCTGGCCGAAGCGCTGGTGGCGGCGTGCCTGATGGCGGGGACGTTGAAGTTCGATGGCCGGCTGGCGTTGCAGGCGCAAGGGCAGGGCGAACTGTCGCTGCTGCTGGCCGAAGCCACGCACGACAATACGGTCCGGGGATTGGCGCATTGGAAGCAGCCGGTGGCGCAGGCCGAGCTACCGAATCTTGCATCGTTGCTGGGCGATCAGGCGATGATGGCGATCACGCTCAAGCCGCAGCAAGGCAAGGATTACCAAAGCCTGGTGCCGCTGGCTTCCAGCGACCTGGCCGCATGCCTGGGGGATTATTTCAGGCAGTCGGAGCAATTGCCGACGCATATCCGCCTGGCGTTCGGCAATGGCCGCGCCACCGGCCTGCTGTTGCAGCGGATGCCCGACCAGCACGCCGACCGGCAGGCCAACGATGACCGGTGGCAAACGCTGGAAATGCTGACCGGAACCCTGACCACGGGGGAACTGCTCGATCTTCCGCTGGACACGATCCTGCATCGACTGTTTCATGAAACTCCGCCGCGACTGGCGGAATCCGTGGATCTTCGTTTCGCCTGCACCTGCAGCCGCGACAGGGTCGAAGCCATGCTGGTGTCGCTGGGCCACGCCGAGTTGCAGGCGATGCTGGACGAGCAGGGCGGGGCCGACGTCCGTTGCGACTTCTGTCGCCGCAACCAGCACTTCGATGCCGACCAGTTGAGGGCCCTGGTCCAGGCCGCGACATCAAGCTGATGCCGGCAGGGGCCCGAAGGCTTCCTCGTACAGCGCACTGATCCAGTCGAGAAAGATGCGCACGCGCGGCGACAGCTGGCGGCGATGCGGGTAGAGCGCGGTGACGGGAAAGCCCGGCCCGGCGAAGTCGGCAAGCACCTCCACCAGGCGGCCGTTGCGCAGGTCGTCCTCGATGTGGAAACGCGGCAGCTGGATCAGGCCGCAGCCGTTGCGCGCGGCGACCACGTAGCTTTCGGCGTAGTTGACGGCGAGCCAGCCGCCGAGTTCGACTTCGCGGATCTTGCCGTCGATCGTGAACTCGAACGGGTAGGTCCTGCCGCCGCTGGAATTGAAAAACCGCACGGCCTGATGCGCGGCAAGATCCGACGGTTGTCGTGGCGTGCCGAAGCG
>CAZMMO010000349.1:0-2516 GCA_964567365.1 uncultured Rhodanobacteraceae bacterium
CGTCCTCGCCGGGCAGGATCTGCCAGCCGGGGCCGGCGGCGTGGCCGGTGGGCAGCTTGATCCTGATGGCGCTGGCGTCCTTGTGGTGGTGCAGGAAATCCTCGACCACGGCCTCGTTCTCGGCGCGCAGCAGCGAACAGGTGACGTACAGCAGGCGCCCGCCGGGAGCCAGCAACGGCCACAACGCCTTGATCAGGCGCTTCTGGGTGGCGACCATGGCGCGGATGTCGCTGGCGCGGCGGTGCAGGCGCACGTCGGCGCGGCGGCGGATCACGCCGGTGGCCGAGCACGGCGCATCCAGCAGGATGCGGTCGAACGGCTCGCCGTCCCACCAGTCGCCGGGTCGGGCGGCATCGCCCTTGCGTACGGTGGCGGACAGGCCCAGGCGCTGGAAATTGTCGTGGATGCGGCGCGCGCGGCTGGCGCTGGCTTCGAGCGCCAGCAGCCGGACGTCGGCGCGTTCCAGCAGATGGCCGGCCTTGCCGCCGGGCGCGGCGCAGGCGTCCAGCACGCGCTGGCCGTCGGCGACCTCCAGCAGGTCGGCGGCGGCCTGTGCGGCGCCGTCCTGCACCGCGAAGAAGCCTTCGTTGAAGCCCGGCAAGCGGGTGACGTCGGTGCTTCTTTCGAGCATCAGCGCGTCGGGCAGCCAGGCGTGGGCCTCGCTGCCATAGCCGGCGGTGGCGAACTCCGCGGCCAGGGCCTCGCGGCCGCGCCGGCGGCGGTTGACCCGGACCGTCAGCGGCGGCTCGATGTTGTTGGCCACCAGGATGTTTTCGGCCTGCCCGGGCCAGTCCTGGGCGATGGCACGCACCAGCCACCCGGGCAGGGCGTGGCGGGTGACCGGATCGGCGTCCAGCTCGGCCGACAGCGCCTCGCGCTCGCGCAGCCAGCGCCGCAGCACCGCATTGACCAGGCTGGCCAGGCGCGGGCGCTGCATCTCGCGGGCCGATTCCACCGAGGCGGCCACGGCGGCATAGGCCGGCAGCTTGAGGATCTCGATCTGCACCAGGCCGAGAATCAGCAGTGCATGGATCTCCGGATGGCGCTGGCGCAGGGGCTTTTGCAGCAGCATCTTCAGGGCCGCGTCGTAGCGCAGCCACCAGCGCGCGCCCTCGTGCAGCAGGGCGCTGAGCATGGCCCGGTCGCGCGGATCGGCCAGGCGCGGCGCGCTGCGCGTGAGCACCTCGCGCAGCGAGGCGCCACGGATCGCGACATCGGCCAGGGCCCGTGCGGCCAGGGCGCGAACATTGGAAATTTTGGCCGGAATCGCTTGCATGTGGCGTTTTTCGTTGCTGGTCTCAGGCATGTTGCGACGCAAGGCGCCACGCAAGCCTCACCATGGAGGCAGCCGCGGCGCGATGCAAGGGTCAGGAGTCCTGCAACCGGGCGCGCAGGCCGGGCCGCGCGTTGAGGTAATCGGCCGCGGAAATGCGCCGTCCTCCCGGGCGTTGCAGCTGATGCAGGCGCAGCGCCCCTTCGCCGCAGGCCAGGTCGATACCCTCAGCGCCGGCGCCGACGATGCGGCCCGGAGCCGCGGGCCGGTCGCGCCCGATGGCCTCGGCCTGCCATACGCGCACGCGCTCGCCGTCCAGCTCCAGGCTGGCCACCGGCCACGGGTCGAAGGCGCGCACCTTGCGCGCCAGTTCGACGGCCGGGGCGGCCAGGTCCAGCGCGGCCTCGGCCTTGTCCAGCTTGTGCGCGTAGGTGACGCCCTCGGCGGCCTGGGGCGTGGCCGCCAGTTCCTCGCCGGCCGCGACGCGGGCCAGGCCTTCGGCCAGCACTTCGGCGCCCGCCGCGGCCAGCCGATCGTGCAGGCTGCCGCCGGTGTCGGCCCCGGTCACGGCGGTGCGGCGCACCAGCAGCACCGGACCGGTGTCCAGGCCCGCTTCCATGCGCATCAGGCAGACCCCGGTCTCGGCATCGCCGGCGGCGATGGCGCGCTGGATGGGCGCCGCGCCGCGCCAGCGCGGCAGCAGGCTGGCATGCACGTTCCAGCCGCCCAGGCGCGGGATGTCCAGCACGGCCTGCGGCAGGATCAGGCCGTAGGCGACCACCACCAGCAGGTCCGGCGCCAGCGCGGCCAGGCGCGCCTGCGCTCCGGCGCTTTTCAGGGTATCGGGCTGTTCGACCGCGATGCCGGCCTCCCGCGCCGCCTGCTTGACCGGGCTGGCCGTCAGCCTGCGGCCGCGTCCGGCCCGGCGGTCGGGCTGGGTGTAGACCGCGGCCAGTTCCACGCCCTCGGCGCGACGGCAGGCCTCCAGGCAGGGCACGGCGAAAGCGGGCGTCCCGGCGAACACCACGCGCAACGGACCGGGCACGGGTCAGCCCGCCTTGCGGCGCTGCTTCTCCAGACGCTTGAGCAGCAGGGAGCGCTTCAACGGCGACAGGTAGTCGACGAACACCTTGCCGTCCAGATGGTCCAGCTCGTGCTGGATGCACACGGCATCGAGACCGTCGACCTCGCGGGTGACGGTGTTGCCCTGGACGTCCTCGAACTCGACGTGGATCCAGTCGGC
>CAZMMO010000350.1:0-2508 GCA_964567365.1 uncultured Rhodanobacteraceae bacterium
ACGCCATTGTTGAGGGTGAAATGCGGCATGGTGGTTTCGTTCATGAGGATTGTCCCGTCCCGGGTGTGCCGTTTGCCGGCGCCGCATCGCGTCCGATCATCGCCAGTTGAGCTGGTGCGTAGCGCTCCCCCTCGACAGGGATCCGGGCCGCTGCGGTCTCGATCTCGCGCAGGTCGGCCTCCGACAATGCCACTTGGGCGGCACCGATGTTCTCTTCCAGCCGGTGCAGCTTGGTTGTGCCCGGAATCGGCACGATGTACGGCCGTTGCGCGAGCAGCCAGGCCAGTGCGATCTGCGCGGGCGTGGCGCCGTTGGCTTCACCCACCCGCCGCAGCAAATCCACCAGTGCCTGGTTCTTTTCCAACGCTTCAGGCGCGAAACGTGGAACCGAGTTGCGGAAGTCGCCCTCGCCGAACCGGGTGTTCTTGTCCATCGCGCCGGCAAGGAATCCCCTGCCGAGCGGGCTGTAGGGCACCAGTCCTATGCCGAGTTCGTCGCACGCCGCCAGGATGCCGTTCGTTTCCGGCCCGCGCGTCCACAGGCTGTACTCGTTCTGCAGCGTGGTTACCGGCTGCACCGCATGGGCACGGCGCAGCGTTGCCGCGCTGGGCTCGGACATGCCGAAGTGTTTCACCTTGCCCTCGGCGATCAGGTCCTTGACCGTGCCGGCCACGTCCTCGATCGGTACGGCAGGGTCAACGCGATGCTGGTAGAGCAGGTCGATCGTGTCGATGCGCAGACGCTCGAGCGAGCCTTCGACGGCCTGGCGGATGCGTTCCGGCCGACTGTTGACACCGCGGTTCTCGTGCGTGTTGAAATCGATGTCGAAACCGAACTTGGTGGCGATCACCACCCGGTCACGGACCGGTGCCAGCGCCTCGCCCACGACTTCCTCGTTGGTGAAAGGACCGTACACCTCGGCGGTATCGAACAGGGTCACGCCGCGATCCACCGCGGCGCGGATCAGCTTGATGCCTTCGGCCTTCGGCAACGGCGTGCCATAGGCCTGGCTGATGCCCATGCAGCCGAAGCCGAGGGCGGACACTTCCAGTCCGTTGTTGCCCAGTTTGCGTGTTTGCATTTTCGTTTCCTCTGATGTCATGACCGGGATGGCGCGTCGCGTTCGGGAGCGATGCGTACCCTGCCGGTGAAAGGGTTCTCGGCGCTTGCACCGAGGGTGGCGAGCCGTTGCATCGGGAGGCTCACGATCGGGTTTCCGCTTCTTCGAAAACGCGTCTGACGATCGCCAGTGCGGTGCTGGCCGTCGGCCAGCCCGAGTAGAAGGCCAGATGGGTGACGAGCTCGACCAGTTCGTCCCGGCCGACGCCGTTGTCGAGCGCCTTGTTCAGATGAAAGGGCAGTTCGTTGGTGCGATACAGCGACACCAGGCTGGCCACGGTAATCAGGCTGCGATCACGCGGCGACAGGCCGGGCCGCTCCCAGACATCGTCGAACAGCACCTTGTCGGTGTAATCGGCCAGCGCCGGCGCGATGTCGCCAAAGGCCGTGCGGGCGGTGCTTGAATGGTTCGACATGGGTCTTGTCCTGCAATGTGGTGTGTGCGATCGACTCCAATTTATCGCCAGTGCCGGCATTCGATAAGATGGCAAAACGTGCATGTACTTGTGAATGAGGCTCATCAATGCCACGGGCAAACCTGAATGATCTGTCGGCCTTTCTGGCGGTCGTGCGCGAGCGCAGCTTTACCCGGGCCGCGGCCAGGCTGGGCGTATCGCCGTCCGCACTGAGCCATACCCTGCGCGCGCTCGAGTCCCGGCTGGGCGTGCGCCTGCTCAATCGCACGACCCGCAGTGTTTCACCTACCGAAGCCGGTGAACGTCTGCGGCGCGCGATCGGCCCGCATCTCGAGGAAGTCGAGGCGGAACTTGAAGCCCTGGGCGAATGGCGTGCCAGGCCTGCGGGCACGATCCGCATCTCGGCCACCGACTACGCGGCCCATGCGATCCTCTTGCCGGGGCTTGCCGCACTGCTGCCGCGCTATCCGGATGTCAAGGTCGAAATTAGCATCGACGACCGGCTGGTGGACATCGTTGCCGAAGGTTTCGATGCCGGCGTGCGCGAGGGCGAGCAGGTCGCAAAGGACATGATTGCGGTGCGCATCGGTCCGGATTTGCGCATGGCCGTGGTCGGTGCGCCGGCCTATTTCGCCACGCGGCCGCGTCCGAAGAAACCGCAGGACCTGACCGCGCACAATTGTATCAATCTGCGCCTGCCCACGCGCGGCGGCCTGTACGCGTGGGAGTTCCAGAAAGGCAAACGCAAGTTGAACGTGCGCGTCGAAGGCCAGCTGGTGTTCAACCACCCGGGCGCCATGCTCGATGCGGCCCTCGCGGGCATGGGCGTGACGTACGTGCTGGAAGATGTCGCTAGGCCACATCTCGATGACGGACGTCTCGAGCGCGTGTTGCAGAGCTGGTGCCCGCCGTTTGCGGGCTATCACTTGTATTACCCGAGCCGGCGTCAGGCATCGCCGGCGTTCGCGTTGCT
>CAZMMO010000351.1:0-2494 GCA_964567365.1 uncultured Rhodanobacteraceae bacterium
CGGCCTGCTGGTGACAGCCATCCGCCCGCCGACCGTGCCGCACGGCCGCGCGCGCCTGCGCATCACCCTGTCGGCGGCGCATGCCGAGGCGGACGTCGACCGGCTGCTCGACGCACTGTCCGATCTCCCGTCCGCGTTACAATAAACAGCTTATGTCCGAGCTTTTCATCGAAACCCGGGGTCACGGCCCGCGCCACATCGTGTTGCTGCATGGCTGGGCCATGCACGGCGGCGTGTTTGCGCCGCTGACCGAAGCCCTGGCCGAACGTGCCACCGTGCACGTGGTCGACCTGCCCGGCCACGGCCGCTCGCGCGACAGCCACGTGCCGCTGCAGGCGGCCGCCTGCGCACAGGCCATTGTCGATGCCACGCCGCCGGCCACCTGGCTGGGCTGGTCGCTGGGCGGACTGGTCGCCCTCACCGGGGCGCTCGATCATCCCGACCACGTGCAGTCGCTGGCGATGGTCTGCGCATCGCCCTGCTTCGTGCGCAAGGAGGGCTGGGATCTGGGCATGTCACCGGAAGTATTCGACACCTTCGGTCGCGAGCTGGACGAGCACTATCGCGCCACCCTGGACCGCTTTCTGGCGCTGGAAGCCATGGGCAGCGAACGCGCCCGCGAGGAGATGCATCGCCTGCACACCAACCTGTTTGCCCGCGGCCAGCCGGATCCGCGCGTACTCAAGGAGGGATTGGCGATGCTCGACGACACCGACCTGCGCGTACGCCTGCCCGAACTGCGCCAGCCCAGCGCCTGGATCGCCGGCGCCCGCGACCGCCTGATCCCGTGGCGCGCCATGCAGGAATCGGCCGAGGCCTGCGGCGGCCGTTTCACGCGCATCGGGCATGCCGGGCACGCGCCCTTCATCGGCTTCGTCGAACCGACCGTGGCCGCCATCGAGCCGGTGCTCGAGACCGCCCTACCAACCCGGAAAACGGCATGAGCGAGTTTCATCTGGACCCACGCCAGATACACCGCGCCTTCGCGCGCGCGGCCCACAGCTACGAAGACCACGATGCCCTGCAATGCGAGGTACAGCAGGCGATGCTGTCGCGCCTGGACTTCTACCTGGACACGCCCGCGCGCGTGCTCGACCTGGGCGCCGGCACCGGCCGCGGCACGGCGCTGCTGAAAAAACGCTACCCCAAGGCCGCCGTGATCGCGCTGGACCTGGCCCTGCCGATGCTGCAGCGGGCCCGGAGCCACCACACCTGGCGGCGGCCTTTCGCGCGCGTGGCCGGCGAGGCCACGCAACTGCCGCTGGCCGACCACAGCATCGATCTGCTGCACTCCAACCTGTGCTTCCAGTGGTGCAACGATCTGGACACCCTGTTCCGCGAATGCGTACGCGTGCTGCGTCCGGGCGGTTTCCTGGCGTTTTCCACCCTCGGTCCGGACACGCTGCGCGAGCTGCGTTCGGCCTGGGCCGGCCACGACACGGCACCGCACGTGGCGCGCTTCCTGGACATGCACGACGTCGGCGACATCATGCTGCGCGCCGGCCTGCGCGACCCGGTGCTGGACGTGTCCTACTACACCCTCACCTATGCCGAGCCGCAGGGCCTGCTGCGCGACCTCAAGGGCCTGGGCGCCACCAATGCCGACGCCGGCCGCCAGCGCGGCCTGACCGGCAAGACGCGCTACCGGAAAATGCTCGAGGCCTACGAAACCCTGCGCCGCGACGGCCGCATCCCGGCCACCTGGGAGGTGGTGACCGCGCACGCCTGGGGGCCACGCCCGGGCCAGCCCTCACGGATCCCCGGCGGCGCCAACATGACCCGATGACCGTGTAGGAGCGCACCCGGGCGCGACCGGCGCAACGCTCACTGAACGCTGATGCCATCGCCAGCCACTGACGACGCTCGCTTTTTGTGTAGGAGCGCACCCGGGCGCGACCGGCGCAAGGCTCATGGAACGCTGATGCCATCGCGCCCAAGCGCGTTCCCACACGGGAACGTCAGATCAATGCGGCGCATTCGGCGTGACGGAAGCAGCCCGCCAGGTGGTCGTTGACCATGCCGGTGGCCTGCATGTGCGCGTAGCAGACGGTGGAACCGACGAAGCGGAAGCCGCGCTTTTTCATGTCGCGGCTCATGCGGTCGGACACGGGCGTGGTGGCCGGCACCTCGGCCGGCGTTTTCCAGCGGTTGACGATCGGCCTGCCGTCGACGAACGACCACAGATAGGCATCCAGGCTGCCGTCGGCGCGGATCACGTCGAGCACCACGCGGGCGTTGTCGCGCATGGCCCACACCTTGCGCCGGTTGCGGATGATGCCCGGATCGGTCAGCAGCCGCTCCAGTGTCGCGTCGCGCATGGCGGCGACACGCTCGATGTCGAAATCGTGGAACACCTTGCGGTAATGCGCGCGCTTGTCCAGCACGGTGCGCCAGGACAGCCCGGCCTGCGCGCCTTCCAGGCACAAAAACTCGAACAACTGCCGGTCGTCGTGCAGCGGCACGCCCCACTGGGTGTCGTGGTACTCGCGCATCA
>CAZMMO010000352.1:0-2488 GCA_964567365.1 uncultured Rhodanobacteraceae bacterium
ACACACACACAAAAGGCCCGCGCCTATTTTGCGAACACCGTCAGGTAATCGGCATACCCGCCGCCCGTCACCACCGGCAATTCCAGGTAGCTGGCGTGCGCCGGGGAGTGGTAGACGCGCTGGGTCGCCTTCACGTAATCGGACGGCTTGGCGAAGAAGATGTTGGGCACGAATTTCTGCGGATTGCGGTCGTACAGGGGGAACCAGCTCGACTGCACCTGGATCATCACCCGATGCCCGGGCAGGAACACGTGGTTGACCACAGGCAGATAGAACTTGTACGGCAACGGCTTGTTGGGTTCGATCGGCTCGGCCCTGGTGAAATCCTGGCGATAACGCCCGCGGAAAATCTCGCCCGCCACGATCAGCTGGTAGCCCCCCAGCTTCGGCTCGGCCGCCACCTGCGGCGGATACACGTCGACCAGCTTGACCACCCAGTCGCTGTCGGTCCCGCTGGTGGACGCCACCAGATGGACCAACGGACGCCCGCTCACCTTCAGCGGCTCGGTCAGCACCGGCGTCTCGAACACCAGCACGTCGGGGCGACCGGAATTCTCGCGCTCGTTGCCCGCGGACAGTCCCGCGCCGGAAGGCACCGGCTTGTTCGGGTCCGAAAGATACTGGTCGTAACCCGTGCCCTGGCCCGCCTTGGGCGCGGCAAAACCCAGGCCATGGCCGGCTTCCAGATACAGCGGGGTCGGCTTTACCTTGCAACCCTTGCGGCAACCGGCCGGCCACGCATCGAGCTGCTCCCACTGGTTCGTGCCCACGACGAAGGCATTGACGGGCGCCACCTCGTCGGCACCGGCCGGAGGATCGTTGCTCAGGTAACGCGCCAGGAACGGGCGCAGGATCTTCTGGCGGAAATACAGTCCGGTGTCGCTGCCGAAGTAAACATCGCCGATGTTCGTGGCCTTGCCGATCTGCTGGCCGTGGGTCCACGGACCCATCACCAGGTACACCATGTCGTTGTGGGTGTCCTTGGGCTCGATGGCGCGGTAGACGGCCATGGGGCCGTAGATGTCGATGTTGTCGAACAGGCCCGCCACCAGCATCGTCGGCACTTTCAGCGGCTGGTTGGCCAGGATCTTGTCCACCGCCTGGTCGCTCCAGTACGGGGTATAGGCGGGGTTTTCGATTTCCTTGCGCCAGAACGGCAGCTGCTCCATGCCGTAGGCCTTGCCCAGCGCGCCGCTGGAGCCGTAATGCATGTACAGGTCGTAGTTGTGGCGGAAGTTGGACGACCACTTGATGGTGTTCGCGCGCGAGGCCGTCTGCTCGTAGACATAGCTCACGTTGGCCAGCCGGAACGCGCCGTAGTGGAACCAGTCGTCGCCGATCCAGCCGTCCACCTGCGGGTTCATGGGCACGGCCACCTTCAGCGCCGGGTTCGGGTCCACCAGGCCCATCAGCGCCTCGTAGCCGTCATAGGAAATGCCGATGATGCCGACCTTGCCGTTGCTCTGCGGGACGTGCTTGACCAGCCAGTCGATGGTGTCATAGACGTCGGTGGCGTCGTTGACCTTTCCGGGCGCGGTCGAACCGTGCAGCGGCGGGGTGTGCGTCATGACGAACGTGCCGCCCGATCCATATTTTCCGCGCACGTCCACCACCGCGCGGATGTATCCGTCCTGGACCAGGATATCGGCCGGATTGTCGTAGCCCTGCAGGGTGACCTCGAGATTGCCGCTCGGGTCCCCGTCCTGGGTATGGCTGGTCAGGGCCTCGGCGTTGTAGGGGGTCATGGTCAGCACGATGCCGGCCTTCTTCACGCCCTTGGGAATCAGGATCACGCCGTGCAGCTTCACCCCGTCGCGCATCGGGATTTCCACCCGGCGGCGGGTGTAGTCGTAATCCACCTTCACCGGCTGGAAACCGGTCGCCTGCGGCGCGGGCGGGGCGGCAAACAACATCGGCGCGACCAGCAGCATCGGCAACGCGCACAGCAGCCATGCAAGACGACGGCCGGGACGCACGTGGATCATGGACTTCATGGCAACACCCTCCGGACAAGCCAGGACGGGCCGTTCGCGCGGACGGCCTTCATCACACCGCAATCAAGCGAATCCCCACCTCGCGAAGCCCCGCACCGCCATCGTGCGCACGCAGGCCTTCCGCGATGGACAAGCCCTGAGTGTAGTCAGGGCTTCACGCGGACATCCAATGAAAAAAGCGGGGCGCGGCATAACCCTGGCTTATGCGTACGACCCGCCGCCTCGGCGCGGCCATAACCGTGCCGGCTACGCTGCATCCAGTAGGAGCGCACCTGGGCGCGACTGGCTCAATGCTCGTTGAACGCTGATGCCGTCGCGCCCGGGTGCGCTCCTACATTAGCTTCCGCCGCCGAAGTGCGCGATCGACACGTTGCTGTGCGGATGGCGTTCCGGCTGCGCCACCGCCTCGTACAGCAGTGGCGGATCGGCGGCGTAGGGGCCGGTCAGCTTCGGGCCGCGCAGCTTCACCCACAGGGCCTTGAGCGGATGCGCGA
>CAZMMO010000353.1:0-2477 GCA_964567365.1 uncultured Rhodanobacteraceae bacterium
CCTGAAACTGCCCTCGCGCGTCTCACGCTTCGTGCTGACCATCGGCGCGACGGCCAACCAGAACGGCACCGCGCTGTTCGAAGGCGTCACCGTCCTGTTCCTCGCCCAGTTCTTCGGCGTCGAACTGGGCCTGCTGCAACAGGTGACCGTGATGTTCGTATGCATCCTCGGCGGCATCGGCACCGCCGGTGTGCCGGCCGGCTCGCTGCCGGTCATCGCGCTGATCTGCACCATGGTCGGCGTGCCGCCGGAGGGCATCGGCCTGATCCTGGGCGTCGACCGCCTGCTCGACATGTGCCGCACGACGCTCAACGTGACCGGCGACCTGGCCGCCGCGGTGGTCGTCTCGCGCGGCGAATCCGACGAGGCGGCGCCAGACGCCCCGCTGGCCACAAGCCACTAGAACCCTGCCATGATGCCGACGATCGACAGCCGACGGCCATCAAGGCGTTCATGACATGTTGACTCCCACCCGCTGACAGAGATCCCCGCATGCAAGTACCCCTCTGGATATGGCTTGCCACGGCTGCCGGCGTCATCGCGCTGCTGGCGCTGAGCTTTTTCACGCACATCCGCCACGCCCACGAACCGACCCTCAAGGAAGCGGGGGCGTGGACCGCGTTCTTCGTGTCGCTGTCCATTCTTTTCGGCATCGGCCTGACCATGGCGTGGGGCCGCGACCGCGGCATCGAGTATTTCGCCGGCTACATCACCGAATACAGTCTGTCGATCGACAACCTGTTCGTGTTCGTGATCATCATGTCGAGCTTCTCGGTGCCGAGGCAATTCCAGCAGAAGGTTCTGCTCGTGGGCATCATCGTGGCGCTCGTGCTGCGCACCGTCTTCATCCTGATCGGGGCCGCGGCCATCGCCCATTTCAGCTGGGTGTTCTACCTCTTCGGGCTGTTCCTGATCGCGACGGCCGTCAAGCTGGCCTTCGAGAAGCACGACGACGACGAGGCCTACGAGCCCAATGTGCTGGTCCGGCTCGCGCAAAAGATATTGCCCGCCACCCATGAATACGACGGCGCCAACGTCACCACGGTCATCCATGGCAAACGCTACATGACGCCGATGATGATGGTCATGCTGGCCATCGGCATGACCGACATCCTGTTTGCGCTGGATTCGATACCGGCCATCTTCGGCCTCACCGACGTTCCGTACATCGTGTTCACCGCCAACGCCTTCGCCCTGCTCGGCCTGATCGAGCTGTACTTCCTCATCGGCGGACTGCTCAAGCGGCTGGTCTACCTCGGCTTCGGCCTGGCCCTGGTGCTGGGCTTCATCGGCGTCAAGCTGATCATCGAGGCCATGCACACCAACAGCCTGCCGTTCATCAACGACGGCGAGGCGATCCACCTGGTCCCGGCCATCCCGACCTGGCTGTCCCTGCTCGTCATCCTGTCGATACTCGCCGCCACCACCATCGCCAGCCTGCTGAAAAGTCGCCGCGACGAGGCCCGTCCTGGCGGTGGATAGAGAAGGCGGAGTCAAGGCCGTACCAGCAATTCCAGCGTGATGTCGGTGATCGTGCGCGCACGGTCAAGGCCAAACATTGCCAGTGAAGAAACGGGATCAGGATCAGGATCAGGATCAGGTTCACCTTCCCGCACAGCCAGACTGCACGAAAACCTACACCCCCATATGGCCGGCAGCGATGGCGCGCAAGCGATGACGGGCCAGGACATCGCCTTGCCGGACGAGCAGTTTTCGCACGGAGTCAGGAAGCGAACTGATTCCGCCTGAACTTGTACTCCGGCAACGACGACGCCCCTGCAAAAGCTTGCGCCGGTTGACACCCCTGCCTCCGGCACCATATTCAAGACATCCCATAGCGGCCCCACGCGATGACCCAGCCCGTCCACCTCCGCATCGACTTCGTTTCCGACATCGCCTGCCCTTGGTGCGCCGTCGGTCTGGCCGGGTTGCGCCAGGCCTTGGCGCGGCTGGACGGCACGTTGATCGCCGACATCCACCTGCAACCGTTCGAACTGGACCCGGAAATGCCGCATGAGGGCGCGAATGCCGCCGACCGGCTGAAGCGCAAATACGGCATGGACGACGCGCAACTGGAAGCCAACCGCCGGACCATCCGCGAGCGAGCCGCCGCGGTCGGGGTCGACATCCGGCACGATGCGGATACGCGCAGCTGGAACACCTTCGACGCACACCGCCTGCTGCACTGGGCCGGCCAGATCGACCACGACAAGGCCCTGGCGCTGAAGGAGCGCCTGTTCCAGGCCTATTTTTCCGACAATGAAAACGTGGCCGAGCATGGCGTACTGGTGCGGCTGGCCGACGAGATCGGCCTGGACGGCGCGGCCGCCCGCGGCATGCTGGCCGGCAGCGACGGCGCCGAGGAAGTACGCGCGCTGGAACAGGATTGGCAACGCGCCGGCGTGCACTCGGTACCGGCCACCATCGTCAACGGCAAATACCTGATCTCCGGCGGCCAGCCGCCCGAGCAGTTCGAG
>CAZMMO010000354.1:0-2477 GCA_964567365.1 uncultured Rhodanobacteraceae bacterium
ACGCGCGGTGAGCAGGATGATCACGCCCACGAGGATGGCCTTGGTGGCGGCCGCGCCGACATAGCCCATCAGTACCTCGAGATAGGACAGCGGCGCGGAGTGCACCTCGTAGATGGTGCCGACGAACTTGGGGAAGTAGATGCCGAACGAGGCATTGGACACGCTCTGCATCAGGATCGACAGCATGACCAGGCCGGGAATGATGAAGGCCGCGTAGCTGACCCCCTCGACGTGCGAGATGCGCGAGCCGATGGCGGCGCCGAACACCACGAAGTACAGCGTGGTCGAGATCACCGGCGACAGGATGCTCTGCATCAGCGTGCGTCCGGTGCGGGCCATTTCGAAGCCGTAGATGGCGCGGACGCCGTGCAGGTTCATGCGTTCTCCCTCACCAGGTCGACGAAGATCTGCTCCAGCGAATCCTGTCGGGTATCGAGATCCTTGAAGTGGATGCCGGCGGCGGACAGGTCCTGCAGCAGCGTGGTGATGCCGGTGCGCTCGCCCTGGGTATCGTAGGTGTAGGTCAGTTCGTCGCCCTTGCCGTTCAGTTCCAGCCGGTAGGCGGCAAGGGTGTCCGGCAGGGTATTGACCGGCTCGACCAGGTCCAGGCGCAACTGCTTCTTGCCGAGTTTCTGCATCAGTGCGGCGGTCCGCTCGACTACGATCAGCTCGCCCTTGTTGATCACACCCACGCGGTCGGCCATGTCCTCGGCCTCCTCGATGTAGTGCGTGGTCAGGATGATGGTGACGCCGGCATCGCGCAGACGTCGCACCATGGCCCACATGTCGCGGCGCAACTCCACGTCGACGCCGGCGCTGGGCTCGTCCAGGAACAGCACCGTGGGCTGGTGCGACAGAGCCTTGGCGATCATGATGCGGCGCTTCATGCCGCCGGAAAGCGTCATGACCTTGTTGTTGCGCTTGTTCCACAACGACAGGTCCTTGAGCAGCTGCTCGAGGTAGGCGTCGTCGGGCCCCTTGCCGAACAGGCCGCGGCTGAAGCGCACGGTGTTCCACACGGACTCGAAGGCGTCGGTGGTCAGCTCCTGCGGCACCAGGCCGATGATCGAGCGCGTGTGGCGCCAGTCGCGCACGACGTCGAAGCCGTCCACGCGGATGCTGCCGTTGCCGGGGTTGACGATGCCGCAGGCGATGCTGATCAACGTGGTCTTGCCGGCGCCGTTGGGGCCGAGCAGGGCGAAGATCTCACCGCGGCGCACCGTCAGGTCGATGCCCTTGAGCGCGCGGAATCCTCCGGCGTAGGTCTTGTCCAGACCGCGTATCTCGATGACGGCGCCGGAATTCGTACCGGCGTGGTTCTGCGTGGTATCGGGCATCTTGCCGCACAAAAGTGAACTGGACAGTATTGTATTTGTGGCAGGATGCCGTGCGCAAGATGCCGTGGGATGCACTGGCCCGGCCGGCCGCCGCGTCGCCTCGGACGCGGCGGATCAGCCGAGGGCTTTTTCGCGCTTCGGCAGCACCCAATCGGGACGCACGAAGTGGCAGTTGTAGCCCTCGGGGTACTGCTGCAGATAGTCCTGGTGCTCGGGTTCGGCCTCCCAGAAATCCCCGGCCGGTACCACCTCGGTGACCACCTTGCCCGGCCACAGGCCGGAGGCGTCGACGTCGGCGATGGTGTCCTCGGCGATGCGCTTTTGCGCGTCGTCGAGATAGAAGATGGCCGAGCGATAGCTGGTGCCGGTGTCGTTGCCCTGGCGGTTGACGGTGGTCGGGTCGTGAATCTGGAAGTAGAACTCCAGCAGGCGCCGGTAGCTGAGGACATCCGCGTCGAAGGTGATCTCCACGGTCTCGGCATGGCCGGCGTGGCTGCGGTAGGTGGCGTTTTTCTCGCTGCCGCCGGAGTAGCCGACGCGGGAGGAGAGCACGCCGGGCTGCTTGCGCAGCAATTCCTGCATGCCCCAGAAGCAGCCGCCGGCGAGCAGGGCGCGTTGGGTGGTCATGATGGGTCGTCCTCGGTGTCGAACAGGGGCAGGTAGGCAGCGTAGCCCTCGCGTTCCAGGTCGTCCACGGCAATGAACCGCAGCGCGGCCGAGTTGATGCAGTAACGCAAGCCGCCGGTTTCGCGCGGGCCGTCGGGAAACACGTGGCCGAGGTGGCTGTCGCCATGGCGCGAGCGGACTTCGGTGCGGACCATGCCGTGGCTGGCGTCGTGTTTTTCGACCACGTTGCCCGCCTCCACGGGGCGGCTGAAACTGGGCCAGCCACACGCACTGTCGAACTTGTCCCGCGAGGTGAACAGGGGTTCGCCCGAGACGATGTCCACGTACAGGCCCGCTTCGTGGTGCGCGTTGAAGGCATTGTCGAAGGGGCGCTCGGTGGCTGCTTCCTGGGTGACGCGGTATTGCAGCGGCGTCAGGCGTGCCAGGGCTTCGGGGGTTTTGCGGTAGTCGGGCATGGCGGGATTCCGTGCGGTCCTGCGAGCCATGATGGGGGCGGATGGCGCCGGGGCCAAG
>CAZMMO010000355.1:0-2457 GCA_964567365.1 uncultured Rhodanobacteraceae bacterium
CTGGCCGCCCTGGGCCAGTGGGACGAGGCCGCCTGACCCGAAAAACGGGCGTCACACGCACTCCACGCGCGCGGTGTAGGAGCGCACCCGGGCGCGACAGCATCAGCGTGAGGCTCAAGCCTGTCGCGCCCAGGTGCGCTCCTACAGGTGGGGCGTTATGGGAAGATCCATGAAAAACGGGCACCCAAGGGGTGCCCGTTCGTTTTCGGTCCACGTCCGAGGTGTGGATCAGAAGCGGTACTCGGCGCCCACCGAGACCATGTCCGTGGACAGGATGTGCCATTCGGCGGGCAGTGCCCGCCCTGCGACCGCGAGAGATTTATCGACCCGTCGGCCGTTTTTCTCCCGGTTCGGCTGGGTCAGAAACGGTACTCGAGGTTGATCGTGTATACCTTGTTGTCGATCTGGACGGAATCCTTGTCGATCTTGTAGAAGTCGAAATTGACGCCCAGGCTTACATGCCGATTGAAGTCCACGCCCGTACCGACGCCGGCGTACCAATCGGCCGACTGGCGGCCGGCGGAGTAATGGTCGAAACCACCGGCTCCGTTGCTGAGCGACGCCTTGGCATGCAGCTTCCACATGAACAGACCGCCACGGGCGGAGATGTACCACATCTTCGTGGGATTGAAGTGTCCGTTCAGGCCCAGGGTCCAGCCATCGCCAGACAGCTTGGCGCTCTCGCCCAGGTCGTCGCTGCCCTTCACACTGCCCAGATCGATGTACCCGGCTTCCACGCCGATGAATTGCGAGCGCCAGCCAAAGTTGATCTGTGCGCTGGTGTCCGACTCGCTGCCGATGTCGTAGTTTCCGTACGTGGCATGGTAGTGCGCGGTACCGACGCCTCCGTTGACAAACCATCCGGTGAGATTCTTGGCCTGTGCGGAACAAGCCATGGCGACGCCTGCTGCACCGAGTGCGAGAGCAAGAAGTTTCCTGTTCATGCGGGGTTCCCCTGTGTAGTCCGTAAACCTCATACTGAAGATGATGAGGAGCGTGGATCATACAGATAACCGATACCCGTCTCAAATTCCGAGACGGCACGGTTTGCACGATCACACAAAAGCGGGCGCCCTCCCTGGCACCCGCTGTTTGTCGAACAGGACGAGGATCAGAAGCGGTACTCGGCTCCCACCGAGACCATGTCCGTGGACAGGTCCACCTGGTCCTTCTTGGCGTGGTAGTAGTCGTAGTTCAGGCCCACGCTCATGTTGTTGGCGAAGTCGTAGCCGAAGCCCACGCCGCCGTACCAGTCGGTCTTGTCCAGGCTGCGGTGCAGCGGATTGGTGTTGTTGCTCAGGCCATGGCCCTTCCACTGGTACAGGCCGCCGCGCGCGCTGATGTACCAGTTCGGATTGAGGTTGAAGTGGCCGTTGGCGCCCAGCATCCAGCCGTGCAGCTCCGACTGCGAGCGATTGAACACGTCCTTGTCGTTGAAGGCATTGCTGACGTCGATGTTGCCCAGGTCGTTGTAGCCACCTTCCACGCCCAGCAGTACGGACGGGGCGACGGCCCAGCGATAGCCGCCGGTCACCTGGTAGCCGGTGTCGTGGCCGTCGTACCAGTGGTTGTTCATTTCCGTCTGGCCGACCTGGCCGTTGACGAACCAGCCATCGTGATGGGACGGCACCGACTGCGCGAAGGCGGCGGGGAGGGCCACCATGCCGGCGGCGGCAAAAGCGAGGGCAGCTAGGGTCTTTTTCATGTGGAGATTCTCCTGTTGTTGGTCGTGCATGGCCTGGGGAAACGGCCAAGGGGGAACGCGACGGGCCCGTCAATCGACCGGCACCGAAGACTTGGATGGGTATGGCGGCAAATAATTCCAATACCGACTGGTTTAGTATTAAGTCGGCATTAACAAGCATGAAGATGCCAATTGTTCATGCGCGCGGGAGGGACACGAGCCGGTCGATGCGCGACAATGACCCTTTGCGTCCCCATTCACAGCCGGAGTTTGTCCATGCCCAGTCGCCGAGAACTTGCCAATGCCATCCGCGCCCTTGCCATGGATGCCGTCGAAAAGGCCAATTCCGGCCATCCCGGCATGCCGATGGGCATGGCCGACATCGCCGAAGTGCTGTGGAACGATTTCTACCGCCACAACCCCGGCAACCCCGACTGGTTCAACCGCGACCGCTTCCTGCTTTCCAACGGCCACGGTTCGATGTTGCAGTACGCATTGCTGCACCTGTCCGGCTACGACTTGTCGATGGATGACCTCAGGCAGTTCCGCCAGTGGCATTCCAGGACCCCGGGCCATCCCGAGGCCGCCGACACCCCGGGGGTGGAAACCACCACCGGCCCGCTCGGCCAGGGCATCGCCAACGGCGTCGGTTTCGCGCTGGCCGAGAAGGTGCTGGCCGAGCGCTTCAACCGGCCCGATTTCAACGTCGTCGACCACTTCACCTGGGTGTTCTGCGGCGACGGCTGCCTGATGGAAGGCATCTCGCAGGAAGC
>CAZMMO010000356.1:0-2455 GCA_964567365.1 uncultured Rhodanobacteraceae bacterium
TCGCCCAGGGCCACGCCGCAGGGGTTGGCATGCTTGACGATGACGCAGGCGGGGATCTTCCGGAACGCCTTCACGCATTCGAGCGCGGCGTCGGCATCGGCCAGGTTGTTGTAGCTCAGCGGCTTGCCGGCCAGCACCCGGGCTGTGGCCACGATGCCTTCGGCAGGCGCGTCGGGCTCGACGTACAAGGCGCCCCCCTGGTGCGGATTTTCGCCGTAGCGCAGGACCGCGGCGCGATCCAGGTCCAGGTGCAGCGTGGGCGAGAACGGGCTTTCGTCTCCTTCGCTGCCGTGCGCGCCGAGCCAGTCGGCGATCATGCCGTCGTAGCGCGCGGTGTGGGCATAGGCCCGCGCGGCCAGGCGGCGGCGCCAGGCCAGGGTGGTGCCGTGGTGCTCGCGCAGGGTCTGGACGAGTTCGGCGTAGTCGCCGGGGTCGGTCACCACCAGCACGCGGTCGTGGTTCTTCGCCGCCGCCCGCAGCATGGCGGGGCCGCCGATGTCGATGTTCTCGATGGCGTCTTCCATCGTGCAGTCGGGCTGCGCCACCGTGCGCGCGAACGGGTACAGGTTGACCACCAGCAGGTCGATCGGCGCGATGCCGTGTTCGTGCATCACCGCCTCGTCGACGTGGCGACGGCCCAGCAGGCCGCCGTGGATGGCCGGGTGCAGGGTCTTGACGCGGCCGTCCATGATCTCGGGGAAACCGGTGACGTCGCGCACTTCGCGCACCGGTACGTGCGCCTCGCGCAGGGCGCGGGCGCTGCCGCCGGTGGAAACCAGTTCGACGCCGAGCGCGTCCAGGGCGCGGCCCAGGTCGACCAGTCCGGTCTTGTCCGAAACGCTGATGAGGGCGCGGCGGATGGGAGTCAGGGTGGCGTCGAACATGGGCGTGGCCGGTGTGGAAAGCCGCCCATTATAGCGGTCGCGCGGCCGCTGCCGTCATGAACAATCGTGCGCCGCGCCGCAGGACGGCTCAGATCAGGCCGTGGGTGATCAGTTTCTTGCGCAGCGTGGCGCGGTTGATGCCGAGCGTGGCGGCCGCGCGGCTCTGGTTGCCTTCGTGCCAGGCCAGCACCTCGCGCAACAGCGGGCCTTCCACCTCGCGCGTGACCAGCGCGTGCAGGCCTTCACGGCAAGGATTGGGAGTGTCGCCGATGTCGGCCAGGTAGCGGCGCACGGTGCGGCTGACGCATTCGCTCAACGCACTGTGCAGGGGCGTCACGGTGCGGTCCCTGTCACGCAGCGTTCTGGCGGCATTCACTCCCATGATCCCCTGGTCGAAATCGGGTCTGGCCCGGCAAGGATGAAACGAGGTTGGTTGCGCGGCACCCGATGCGTGCATGGATGCGAGCGAGAAGCACCAGTCTACCCGGGTCGCGTAAAATTTTTAAGTGGGGAGGCGGCAAATGCCGCCGTCGGTTCACTGGAATCCGAACTGGAAGGCGACGGCGTTGCGACCGGGATCCTTGACTTCGAACATCAGCGCCGCGGTGGCGCCCGGCGCCAGGCCGGCGGCGCGTACCTTCGGATCGGCGACGTATTCGGCCGGCCGGAAGCGGCGCATGGCGATGCGGTTCTGGTCCAGGTCCGAAAGCGTGATCGACACCACCGGATAGGGCTGCGTGAAGGCGGCGTTGTTGCGCAACGTGGCGCTGATCAGCAAGGCTCCGGGCACGGACGGGTGCGGCCGCACGTCGCGCGAGAGCAGTTGCAGCTTGGCCAGGTCCTGCACCGGCGGCAGGGTGCAACCGAGCAGATGGCAGGCCTGCTCGAGCCATGGGCGCGTGTCCGGATCGGCGGTCAGGGGTTTGCGTTCGGCCCAGCCCAACTGGGCGGCCAGGCAGGCGGCCAGCAGCAGGCAGGCGGCCGCCCAGCGTCGGGTGTGACGTGGCGCGGGCCGGGCACGCGGTCGGGGCGCGAACACGGGGAAAGGCAGCGGAGGTTCTTCCGCCTCGTCGTGTGTCGGTTCGCCGGCGTCGTCCACCGGTTCGTCGATGTCCTCGCCATCGCCGCCGTCGACGTCAGCGTCGACGGCGTCTTCCGGTCCGGGCTCGAGCGGGACGGATTGCGGAGGGGAGTCGCGTACCACCGCCACCATCAGGATCGGCGGCACCGGGCTGGCGGGATGCGCGGGAAGGCTTTCGAAGGGTTCTTCGGGAAGATCCTCGGTCAGCGTCGACAGGGCGTTGAACGTGGCGCCGCATTGCCCGCAACCGACCGATCCGTGCGCTTGGGCCACGGTGACGGCATCGAGCTCGTACAGGGTCAGGCACTCGGGACATTGCGCATACATGCCCGCGATTGTAGCGGTCGCTGCCTCAGTGGGAACCTCGAAAAACCGGCAAACTGCGAGAACGAAGTCCGTTCGCCCTGAGGTATCGAAGCCTGTCCTGAGGTATCGAAGGGGGCGTTGGCCTCAAGTTTCGCGCGCCGTTCATGCTTCGATACCTCAGCAC
>CAZMMO010000357.1:0-2455 GCA_964567365.1 uncultured Rhodanobacteraceae bacterium
GCACGCCGCTCATGCCGACCGGATGGCGGATGCCGTCCTGGCCGTCGATGCGGTACTCCTGCGGCTCGTTGTACAGCAGCTTGCGGTCCGCCGGGATGGCCACGGCACGCGCGGCCTCGAGCACCTGTTCCAGGTCGCCGGCGGTGACCTCGTGGTCGCGGATGGCCGCGGTGCCGTGCGAGTTCTTGGTTTCCAGATGGCTGCCCGAGACCGAGGCGTACACCGAGCGGATGTCGCAACCGGCCATCAACTCGGCCTCTTCCGTGGCGCGCTGGATGGAATGCACGGTGGACTCGATGTCGACCACCGAGCCGCGCTTGAGGCCGCGCGACACGTGCGAGCCGACGCCGATCACTTCCACCGGCTCGTCCGGGGCGTATTCGCCGACGATGGCCACGACCTTGGACGTGCCGATGTCCAGGCCGACAACCAGTTGTTTTTCATTCTTTCGATTCATGTGCGGGAAGCTCCTCCAGCGGCGGCGCTGGTCGTGGCCGGTGACGGCCAGCGCACCGCGAAACCGTTGGTGTAACGCAGGTCGGCGTACAAAAAGGGTTGTTTGTGCGTACCGGCAAGCTGGGGATACACGCGGACGAAACGGGTCAGGCGCCGGGTGGGCTCGGTGCGCCCGATGACCAGGCGCGCGCCGTCGGCCAGGTCCAGGCTCCAGCCGCCGCGGCTGTCCAGATGTACGCCGCGGGCATGCAGCCCGACGCCCGCCAGGCGCTCGTTGACCTGGTGATAGAAGGCCAGCACGTCGTCCAGCCGCCCCTTCGGCCCGCTCAGGTGCGGCAACCCGCGCACCTGGTCCGCGCCCGGCACGGCGAACACCTTGCCGCGATGGTCGATCAGCTTGCCGCGGTTCCAGTGCGCAAAGGGATGCCGCTCGTGCACCTGGATCACCAGGGTGTCCGGCCAGCGCTTGCGCGCCTCGGCCGAGGCCACCCACGGCAAGGCATCGACCGCGTTCTGCACCGTGTCCAGGTGGGTGGCGAAAAATCCCTTGTGGATGTGGGGCAACACCGCGGCACGGATTTCGTCCGCGCTGACATGCCGGTACTCGGCCTGCACCTCCAGGGTACGGATGGGCCAGCTGGCCGAGGCAAACCAGCCCCGCATCAGCCCCACCAGCGGCAGGGCGATGAGTGTCAGGGCGACGGCCCAGGCGATCAGGCGAATGGGGGGACGGACGCTCATGGGGAGCCTCCTTGAGCGGGACCGGGGACCAGGGACCGGGGACCGGATGGATGCGGATGCTGAGCCTGTTGGCTGGGCTGCGGCGATGGCCACCCGCGAGGCTTCGATGCATCAAGAGCATTTTCCGAAAGCCGATCGGCGCCCCGGAGCCCCGGTTCTTGCCCCGGCTCTGCGGACTGCGGGTCCCGAGGCATTCCCGGTCCCCGGTCCCCCTCCAGACTCGTCTCCAGAATCCGCCAACACAACTCGGCATAATCGATACCCACCTGCGCCGCCGCCTTGGGTACCAACGAGTGCGAGGTCATGCCCGGCGCGGTGTTGACCTCCAGCAGCCAGTTGCGGCCCGCGCGGTCGCGCATCACGTCGACGCGGCCCCAACCGCTGCAACCGAGGGCGTCGAAGGCGGCGCGCGCCAGCGCGCGCAGGCCGGCTTCGGCCTCGCCTTCCAGGCCCGGGCACAGGTATTGCGTGTCCTCGGCCTTGTACTTGGCGTTGTAGTCGTAGTACTCGCCCGCCGGCACGATGTGGATGGACGGCAGCACCGCAGCGCCGAGGATGCTGACGGTAAGCTCCTGGCCCTCGATCAGCTGCTCGACCAGCAGGTCGCCCGGATAGCGCTCGGCCAGCGCCCGGGCCTGGTCCAGGTCGCCCTCGTCGAACACGCGCGTCACGCCCACGCTGGAGCCTTCGCAGGCGGGCTTGACGATCAGTGGATAGCCCACCTCGCGCGCGGCCGCATGCACGTCGCCGCCATGCGGCAAGGCGGTGAAGGCCGGCGTCGGCAGGCCCAGTGATTGCCACACGCGCTTGGAGCGCACCTTGTCCATCGACAGCGCCGAACCGAGCACTCCCGACCCGGTGTACGGCACATGCAACGATTCCAGCGCCCCCTGCAACACGCCGTCCTCGCCACCGCCGTGCTGACCGTGCAGAATGTTGAACACGCGCGCGAAGTGGCCGGCACGCAAGGCGTCCAGCAAGGCCGGGATGCCATCGATGGCATAGGCATCCACGCCACGCCCCTTGAGCGCCTCGAGCACGTTGCGGCCCGAGTCCAGCGACACCTCGCGCTCGGACGAACTGCCGCCCATGACGACGGCGACGCGGCCGAAGGCGGCGGGGGAGGATGTGTGGCGATGGGTAGTTGTAGGCATTTTTGTTGTTGCGGGACTCGGGACTCGGGACTCGGGACTCGGAAAAAGCGCACGGTGGTGGCGTGCGGCATTTAAAGCCCCCTTTATAGTAACGGAAAACCCCA
>CAZMMO010000358.1:0-2454 GCA_964567365.1 uncultured Rhodanobacteraceae bacterium
GTCCCGAGTCCCGAGTCCCGAGTCCCGAGTCCCGAGTCCCGAGTCCCGAGTCCCACCCAAAATTCCCATCCCCAAACACCCATGCCCCGCCAACCCCGTCGCCCCGTCCACGGCATCCTGCTGCTCGACAAACCCAAGGGCCTGAGTTCCAACCAGGCGTTGCAGGCCGCGAAGCGCCTGTATGGCGCGGCCAAGGCGGGGCATACCGGCAGTCTGGATCCCATGGCTACGGGGCTGCTGCCGCTGTGTTTCGGCGAGGCCACCAAGATTGCCGGCCTGCTGCTGGGCGCGCGCAAGGCCTACGAGGCGCAATGTCGGTTGGGTATCACCACCCGTACCGACGATGCCGAGGGCGAGGTGGTGGAGCGCCGGGCGGTGCCCGCATGCGATGACGCGGCGATCAGGCAGGCACTGGCCGGCTTCGTGGGCCGCATCGACCAGGTGCCGCCGGCTTATTCGGCCCTCAAGCGCGACGGCGTTCCGATGTATGTGCGCGCGCGCCGTGGCGAGAAGGTGGAACTGGCCGCGCGCAGCGTGGAGGTGCATGCCATCGAGCTGCTCGCCAGGGGAGACGACTGGCTGCGCTTTCGCGTGGAGTGCGGTTCGGGTACCTATATCCGCAGCCTGGCGCGGGACCTGGGCGACAGGCTTGGCTGCGGTGCCCATCTGGTGGCCCTGCGCCGCCTGTGGGTGGATCCGTTCCGCCACCCTGCCATGCACACCCTCGATGCCTTGCGCGAACTGGCCGACCGCGGGCCGGAAGCCCTGGATGAGCGGTTGCTGCCTCTGGACGCGGGCCTGGCATCGTTGCCGGCGGTGCGGCTGGACGCAGTGCAGACCCGTGCGCTCGCCCACGGTCAGCGCGTGGGCCTGGCCGCGGACGTGCAGGGCGCCTGCAGGGCCTATGCCGCGGACGGGCGCCTGCTGGCCTTGGCCGAATGCGACGCGCAGGGAAATCTGCGGGTCCTGCGCGGTTTCAACCTGCCTGCGGGGAGTGATCCGGGATAATGCGTGCCCAGGGGCGAAAAAACGCCCTTGCGCGCTTGTTGTCATTGCCCCGGGCCCGCTACAATACGCGCTTGCCCAACAAGTTAGATGGGTTTCCGCGGGGTTTGCGCAGGTTTATTCGCAGGGTGAATCCGCGCAAGCCTCGTGCGTCTTGTATTTTGAGGAAAACAACATGTCCCTGACTGCTGAACAGACCGGCAAGATCATTGCCGATTATGGCCATGCGCCCAACGATACCGGTTCGCCGGAGGTGCAGGTGGCGCTTTTGACGGCGCGCATCACCCACCTTACCGAACACTTCAAGACCCACAAGCAGGACCACCACTCCCGTCGTGGCCTGCTGAAGCTGGTCAACCAGCGCAAGCGCCTGCTGGGTTATCTGAAAAAGAATGATTCCAGCCGCTACCAGTCACTGATCGAGCGCCTCGGCCTGCGCCGTTGATGCCCCGGGTCGAGGAGAATTGAAAATGGCGAAAGTAACCAAGTCGTTCCAGTACGGAAATCACACGGTCAAGCTGGAGACGGGCGAAATCGCCCGCCAGGCTTCCGGTGCCGTGATGGTGTCCATGGGTGCCACCAAGGTACTGGTGGCCACCGTGGCGGCCACCAAGCAGCGCGAAGGGCAGAGCTTCTTCCCGCTGACCGTCGATTACCAGGAAAAGTTCTATTCCGCCGGTCGCATTCCCGGCGGTTTTTTCAAGCGTGAAGGCCGCCCGACCGAAAAGGAAACGCTGACCTCGCGCCTGATCGACCGTCCCATCCGTCCGCTGTTCCCCGACGGCTTCAAGAACGAAGTGCAGGTCGTGGCCACCGTGATGTCGATGGATCCGGAGATCGACGGCGACATTCCGGCCCTGATCGGCGCCTCCGCCGCGCTGGTCCTGGCCGGCGTCCCGTTCAAGGGTCCCATCGGCGCCGCCCGCGTCGGCTACGCCAACGGTGAATACCTGCTCAACCCGACCGCCAGCGAGCTGGAAGGCTCCGAGCTGGACCTGGTCGTGGCCGGCACCGCCAACGCCGTGCTGATGGTGGAATCGGAAGCCAGGCTGCTGTCCGAGGACGTCATGCTGGGCGCCGTGATGTTCGGCCATCGCGAGATGCAGGCCGCCATCAACGCCATCAACGAACTGGCCGCCGAAGCCGGCCGCAAGGACTACCACTGGGAAGCCCCTGCCGCCGACACGACCCTGGAAGGCGCCGTCAAGAACGCCGTCGGCGATCGCCTGGCCGAAGTGTTCAAGATCACCGACAAGCTCGAGCGTCGCGACGCCATGAAGGCTCTGGAAGCCGACGTCGAGGCCTCGCTGGCCGAACAGGCCGAGAGCAACGGCTGGAACGGCGGCGACATCGCCGGCGTGTTCGGCGACATTGAATACCACACCCTGCGTGATGGCGTGCTCAAGACCAAGCAGCGCATCGACGGTCGTGGCCTGGAAGACGTGCGTC
>CAZMMO010000359.1:0-2450 GCA_964567365.1 uncultured Rhodanobacteraceae bacterium
GCACCTTGAAGTCCTCCAGGCGGGGCTGCTTGCCGTCCAGCACCAGCCGGCCCCGGCCCAGCGCCAGGCCACCGCCGTAGTGGCCCGGTTCGACATAGGTGAGGTACACGTTGTGGTCGGTGGCGTAATGGGGCGAGAGGAAGACGCCCAGCATGCCGTTCTGGCCCTGGTACCAGCTGGCCGGAACGCCCGCGAGTTCGGTCTTGGCGCCCTGCGGGGTGACCAGCTGGACGCGGCCGACTTTCTCCGTCACCAGCATGCGGCCATCGGGCAGGAAGGCGATGCGCCAGGGCAGGTCGAAACTGGCCACCTTCGTGATGGTGAAGGGAAGGTCGGGATCGGCTTTCTGTTTGCCTGCATTGGTCTGCGCATGGGCGGTGCCTGTCAGCAGAACCATGAGAAGGGCGGCGATGGCAAGCTTCGTCATTGGCATGTCTCCTTGCGTCGGATGACCCGGATCATCCTAGTACTTCGACGGCCATACCGGTATGGCGACGGCCTTCGAACCGGGGCGCCCGGGGCAAGGTGCTGGCGAGTCTTCCGAACACCCAAAGCGATCGCTTTGGGTGAGCATTCCCCCATGCCGGTAAACCTGCACGAATAATGGTATCAGGAGAAATTTGGGTTTATTGATGTGGCTTTCTTTTTTTAGGGCCGCCTATAAAAGAAAGAATAAAGAAAACGAAAAAATGAAACATGACAATTTTTGGCCGGGGGCGGAGGGCAACAAGAATCTGGTCGCCATTCACGCCATGCAGCTCAAATAGAACCGTGACTACAACGAACCCAGCCCCCAGCAGCCATATAACGGACACAAATATGAGAGCAATGACAACGGATCTCAATGAGCGCATCAGGAAGCGCGTCATTCACATTCTCCAATGAAGCACAATTGCCAAGAGCAAACAGATGGAAGTCGGCGAACGCCTCGCCAGCAGCGGTGGCGAGGCGTTTGGCCCACTCGGACGCCTTCTTTCGTTGAACTAGCCACTCTCGTTCAGCCTGTTGGCCAGTCGGGCCATCAGATCCATGCGCTCATGCAAAATCGCGACGATCAATGCAGGCACGTGCTCGCGGGGCAGGCAAAACACGTAGTGATGTTCGCAGTGAGCCATGCACAGCGCAGGGTAGATCTCGCTCATGTCCCGGAAAGGTTCTTGACCTGCCGCAAGGTGGGCGATGCGTCGTTCCAGTTCGCTGATGTAACGGCGGACCTGGGCATCGCCCCATTGCTTACGGGTGTAGCGGATGATTTCGCGCAGGTCGGCTTCCGCTGCGTTGCTCAGAACGTAGTCGCGCCGGCTCAATCCGGACGGCCTTTGGCCAATTCGTCGTCAAGGATTTCGTGGATGTCCTTGGTAGAGACCTTTCCTGTCTGCCCATCGTGGATACGGGTTTGCAGCAAGGCTTTCAGTGCCTGCCACGCTTGATCATCCGTTGCACCGTCGGGAAACAAGCGCTCAAGGGTGTATTGCTTGATCGTCTTGCCTTGCAGAGCTGCCAGGGCCTTCAGGCTTTGATGCTGCTGGCTGGTGATGTCGATGGTCAGACGGCTCATGTATGGGTACCGATGATTGCCACAAACCCACATTACCACATATGTGGAGCACGTCTGGGTCAGCGTGCACCTTTACCTCTGCTCAGACGCCGCCGAACGCCTCGCCGGCGGCGACGACGAGGGGCTTGGCCCACTCGGGCGTCTGCTTCAAGTCCGGCAGCGTGACGGGGTAGGCCAGGTGACGCCCCGCGACTTTCAGCACCGGCACCGGTCGTGGTGGTGAACCGTGGCGGGGATCGGCGCTGAAACTGTTGTCGAACACTTGAAGGTCCGTGAGGTGCGGCATCAGCGTCAGGAGGTTTCGACGGCTGTTGTCGTAGCGTGCCCGGATCTTGTCTGCCGGGATGTCGTGGCCACCGGCGGCGACGCGGGCGCGTACGCGCTGCAGATGAAGGTCCGGGCTGGCCAGGCCGCAGTACCAGACCCGAAGTGACACGCCAGCCGATTCGACGCCTTCGATGAGGGTGCGCGTGATGGTGTCGCCGCCGAGCGTGGTCTCGAACGTGTAGTCGGTTCCCTCGGCGATGGCGTTGCGCAGGTTGCCGAGGCCTTTTGTCCAGGCCAGGCTGTTGGCCTGGGCTGGATCCAGTCCGGGGTTGGCGACCAGGATGGTGCGGGTTTCGTCGTCGGGGTTGTAGTAGGCGCCGCCGCAGCTCCTGATCAGTGCGCCGCCGATGCTGCTCTTGCCGGCCCCGTTGGTTCCCGCAAGGACGGTGATGACGCCCATCAGCCGTTCTTTGTCGCTTGCACCGCCGCTTCGCCCAGCTCTTCGGGTGTTGCCTGGAACAAGGCGTCGACCGCGGCGGCATGCCCGGAGGTCTGCATCTTTGCGACCAGGGCGTCGAAGTGCTGGGCCATGTCGGCCAGCGGATCGCGCTGGTTCGCGAGCAGT
>CAZMMO010000360.1:0-2449 GCA_964567365.1 uncultured Rhodanobacteraceae bacterium
TCCGAGCACATCCGCCTGGTGGCCGCCTTCGACCACCGCGACATTTTCGTCGACCCGGATCCCGATGCCGCGACGGGCTTCAAGGAACGCAAGCGCCTGTTCGACCTGCCGCGTTCGAGCTGGCAGGACTACGACACCGCGCTGATTTCCGCAGGCGGCGGCATCTGGCCGCGCTCGTCCAAGTCGATCCCGGTGTCGGCGCAGATGCGCACGGCGCTGGGGCTGGCCGCGGGCGTCGAGCACCTGACGCCGAACGAGCTGATGAGCGCCATCCTGCGGGCGCCGGTGGACCTGTTGTGGAACGGCGGTATCGGTACCTACGTCAAGGCCTCGACCGAGACCCACGCCGAGGTGGGCGACCGTGCCAACAATGCACTGCGCATCAACGGCAACGAGCTGCGCTGCAAGATCGTGGGCGAGGGCGGCAACCTGGGCTTCACCCAGAAGGGCCGCGTCGAGGCCGCGCTGCATGGCGTGATCAACAACACCGACTTCATCGACAACTCCGCCGGCGTGGATACCTCCGACCACGAGGTAAACATCAAGATCCTGCTGGGCGACGCCGTGCGCCGCGGCGAACTGGATTTCGATGCCCGCAACAAGCAGCTGGCGGCCATGACCGACGAGGTCGCGCGGCTGGTGCTGTGGGACAACTACCGCCAGAACCAGGCCATTACCCTGATGGAGCACATGGCGGTCAAGCGCCTGGGCACCATGGGCCACTTCATCCGTACCCTGGAAGAAGAGGGCCGCCTGGACCGCCAGGTGGAGTCGCTGCCCAGCGACGCCGAGATCGCCGAGCGCAAGTCGCGCGGGCAGGGCCTGACCCGGCCCGAGCTGGCCGTGCTGTTGTCCTACGACAAGATCAAGCTGTTCGACCAGTTGCTCGATTCGGACGTCCCGGAGGATCCGTACCTGTCGCACGAGTTGCAGCGTTATTTCCCCGAGCCGTTGCGCGGCCCCTATGCCGCGCACATGCAGCGGCACCGTCTGAAGCGCGAGATCATCGCCTCGGCCGTGACCAATTCCACCATCAATCGCATGGGCGCCACCTTCATGCTGCGCATGCAGGAGGACACCGGGCAGGGTCCGGCGGCCATCGCCAAGGCGTTCACCGCCGCGCGCGAAATCCTCGATGCACGTACGCTGTGGGCCGCCATCGAGGCGCTCGACGGCAAGGTGGCCGAAGCCACGCAGCTCGACGCCATCATGCAGATCTGGACGCTGTTGCGGCACCTGACCCGCTGGTTGCTGAACCGTCCCGGCGGCAGCCTGGACATCGCCGACAACGTCGAGCGCTACCGTCCCGCCGTCGAGGCGCTGCGCAAGTCCTTGCCGGAGACGCTCACACCCACCGGCCAGGCCGATTTCAGCCTGAGCATGGAAAAGTGGCAGGGCTTGTCGTTTCCGCACGACCTGGCCGAGCGACTGGCACGGGTGCAGGTCCTGCGGGCGGCCCTGGACATGGCCGAGGTGGCGCACCAGAGCGGACAGCCCATCGAGCGCGTGGCGGCGGTGTTCTTCAATCTCGCCGAGTCGCTCGACCTGGACTGGCTGCGCAACGAGATCGAGGCCTTGCCGGTGGAGGGTCGCTGGCATGCCCAGGCCCGTGGCTCGCTGCTGGACGAGCTCAACCACCAGCATCGCGAACTGGCGGTCAAGGTGCTGGCGTGGTCGGCCAAGCACCAGGGCGGCGACGCGGTCGCCGGCTGGCTGGGACGCGACGACGCGACGCTGAAGTACACGCGTTCGGTATTGGCCGAAATCATGTCGCAGGCCGCCGACTACCCGATCGCCTCGGTGGCGGTGCGCCGGCTGGCGCAGCTGGCCCAGGCCGGGTAGGGGACGGGAATGGGGAATCGGGAATCGGGAGTGGCGCGCGCGGGGTGCATGAGGCTTGCTTCAGGCTTTATGCTGCTCCCGGTTCCTTGTGCCCTTGCACCTTTATGCGCCTAGCCATCGTCGCCAGCCAGGCCCCTGCCGCCCGCGAGGCGGCCGCCGCGCTGGTCAAACGCTACGACACCGTGCCGGTGGAGCAGGCCGACGTGATCGTGGCGCTGGGCGGCGACGGGTTCATGCTGCGCACGCTGCATGAGCATCTGGGTCTGGACGTGCCGGTCTACGGCATGAAGCTGGGGCGCATCGGTTTCCTGATGAACCAGCACCAGGACAACGACCTGCCGGCGCGCATCACGCGTGCGCACCCGGCCACCCTGCGGCCGCTGGAAATGCGCGTGACCACGGCGGCCGGCGAGGAACATGTCGCGCTGGCCTTCAACGAGGTATCGCTGCTGCGCCAGAGCAATCAGGCGGCGCACATCGGCGTGTCGCTGAACGGGTCGGTCAAGCTGGACACCCTGATCTGCGACGGCATCCTGGTGTCCACGCCGGCCGGTTCGACCGCCTACAACCTGTCCGCGCACGGGCCGATCCTGCCGCTGGATGCCAA
>CAZMMO010000361.1:0-2439 GCA_964567365.1 uncultured Rhodanobacteraceae bacterium
GCGCGATGGCCGGCATGCGCGCGCACCAGGCGCGGCTGGTGTCGAAGATGACCTCGGCCTTGCAGTCGGCGTAGAACTGGTCGAACAGGGCGTGCACGATGCGCTCGCGCTTGGCATCGTCGATGAAGACGGCGAACTCGTTGCGCGCGCTCATTTCCGCCAGCAAGGAGCCGAACATGCCGGCCAGGGGGCCGCTCATGCCGGCGTGGAAGCGCGGATTCTGGCGCAGCAGGGCGGCCAACAACGTCGAGCCGGAGCGTGGCAGCCCCGAAATGAAGTGCAGGCGAGAATTCAACGTGGGTCCCCTCGGCAGCGCGGAAAGATCAAACTCATGACCGTGTGTCGTGAGGCAATGGTACTGTATTTTTACGCAGGGAAATGGGACTGAATCGTCCCCATTCCGGGGGTGCCCGAATACTCTACCTGTAGGTGACTTCCCTGCAGGCGAACGGACGCACGATCTGCACCTCGAACGGACAATCGCCTGCAGGGAAGGCTCCTACCGGGGTTGGTGTTCCACATGGGCTCGTCCGGCATTCAGAACCCGATCTTCAGGCTCATGCGGCCGCCCTGATCGAGCATGTGGCTGGCGAACTGACCGCTGTAGCCGACATTGAAACGGACGTTCCGGCTCACCGCGAAGTCGAGCCCGGCCTGCATCACGATGGCATGTTGTGCCAGTGGCAGGCCGTACACGACAAAGGGCGCGGAGCCGTCCAGGCGCAGCGTGACCTGCGGCGTGTCGGCACCGAAAGCCTGGCGCCAGCCGATCCTGCCGTGGAATCGGATCGGGTGCTCGGTATCGGCCAGGGTCCAGACGCTGCGGATGCCGAACGTGGCCAAGGTGGCTTTGGCCTGGCTGCCGCGGCCTTGCAGGGCGACGGAGCTACTGCCTTCGCGCCATCCGTCCGTGGCCACACGCACGTGGGCCAGGTTCAGGAACGGAGCGGCGTGTCCGTGCGTGCTGGCGAAGGGCAGGGCGGCTTCGACCCAGGCCTGTTCGGTATGGCCGTCCGGACTCGCGCCCACGCTGCCAACCAGACCCGGAACCGTGATACGGCGGTTGCTGTCGATGCGGTCGCGCGCATAGGCCAGCCCGCCGCGCCAATGCACCGGGCCGGTCACGGTGCTGCCGTACACGCCCAGCCAGGTGGCCTTGTCGTGGCCGTCGGAAGCGCGCTGGTCGTCGCGGATCGAGATCCGGCTGGCGCCGAGCACGCCGCCGATGCGGACGCGATCGAGGTCGGCATCCACGCCCACCAGCAGGCCGCTGCCGTGGAAGCGCATGCGCGCGGCGTTGCCGTCGCCGTCATGGTCGCCCCACTGGCCCCAGGCATGGAACCAGACCGTGCCGGCGGTGTGACCCAAACGTGCGGCGTTGGCCTCAGCGTGGCCGGCTTCGGCCTGGGTCAAACGCTGGTTCATGGCTTCGCGTACGTAGCGGCTGTCGTGCAGGCGTGCGGTCTGCATGCTTGCGTACCACTCGCCCGAGAGCGCATCGAAGGCCGAGCGGGCCTGGTTGGCGTTCATGACCAGGATGGTGTTGTAGAGCGGATGGCCCCAGCCCAGGCTCTCGGCGCCACCAGCGGCGGCCTTCTGGTTGGGCGTTTGGGCTATCTCCTGAAAGTTGATGTCGTTGCGATGCAGGGACAGGGCGATTCCCTGGGCCTGGTAGGTCAGGGTCGGCACGAGGAAAGCCAGGTCGACGCTGATCTTGTCGAATTGGCCGCTGATGCCGCCATCGGCCGAGAGGATGGTGTAGTCGGTATTGGCGGCCCATTGGCCCGGTTGCGCGAGCGTGATCACGCTGCCGCCCAGGATGGTCGCCTTGCCGCTCACGTCCAGCTGATCGCTGTGGCCGTCCGGGCTGGCCTCGAGTGTCCAGGTGGAGCCCTTCCGGAAGGTCACGTCGCCGTTCACGTGCAAGGTACCGATGGAGTTGCCCGGCCTCAGGTTGCCCGACAGGTCCAGGCCGCCGATGGTGCCGATGCCGCCCAGGGTGGCGCCGGAAGCCACGCTGACCACGCCGCCCAGGCGGGTGCCGGGGTGGGTGTCGTCGCCCACGACCAGTGTGCCCTGCTGGACGTTCCAAGGGGCATCGTCCGTGGTTTGTCCGCGCAGTGTCCAGGTGCCGGTGCCGGTCTTGGCGTACTGGTGGAAGCCGTGGTACTGCACCGTGCCGGACCAGCCGGTGGGTGCCGCGGCGTTGATCTGTCCGAGATCGAAGTTACCGCCGGCGCTGCCACCGAATGCCAGGGTGTCGCCACCGCCCGTGGCGCCGCTGGTGCTGATGACGTTGCCGACGAAGGCGTACCCCTTTTCCAGCGTCAGCGTGTTGCCGCCGCCGGACAGGTGCACGGCATCAGCCTGGATCGTGCCGTCGCCAGACAGACCGCCGGCGATGCTGCCGGCATTGGTGATCGAGGCATTGCCGGTGGA
>CAZMMO010000362.1:0-2436 GCA_964567365.1 uncultured Rhodanobacteraceae bacterium
CTCTTGCCCGATTGCGAAATCACCACGTACAGCGCATCGCTCAACTGCTGGGCCACGGCGTACACCGACTCCACCGACGGCGAGGCCGAGGCGGTGACCAGGCCCAGCTGGGTCTCGATGGCGTACTTGGCGAACGTGGCCGCATGGTCGGAACTGCCGCGCGCGCAGGTCACGACGAAGCGCGGCGGGCGCGCCCGCAGGTCGTCGACCAGCGCATTGATGATGGCGTCGTTGGCGGCCATCTGCCGCTCCAGCACGGCAGGCGCTTCGGCGGCCTCGGCGTGCATCAAGGTGTGTTCGGGGGAAGGCAGATCGGCACTGTGGTCAGTCATGGAGCATCCATCCGTAAACGAGTAGGAAAACAGGCGGGTTATTCGCCCTGCAATTCGGCCACGAAGTCGTAGACGTCGCCGCGGTACCAGGAGCGGGTGAACTCGACCACGCGGCCATCGGCCACGAAGCTGCGCCGCTCCAGGGCCAGGCCGGCGCCACCGGCCGGCACTTTCAACAAGCGTGCCTGGTCGGCGCTGAAATTGATCGCACGCAGGCGCTGCAATGCGCGCACCGGGCGACAGCCCAGTTCTTCCAGGGCGACATACAGCGAGTCGCGCACCTGGGCGGGGTCGGCCAGCACCTGGCGCGGAATGCTGCTGCGCTCGATGGCCAGCGGCTCGTCGGCGCCGTAGCGCAGGCGGTACAGCCGCGCCACCTCGGCCCCAGGCGACAGGTTCAGGGCCATGGCTTCTTCGGGCGTCACCTCCCCGACCTCACGGTCCAGGAACACCGAACGCGGCTTGAGTCCGCGTGCACGCAGATCCTCGGTGAAGCTGGTGAGCTTGGACAAGGGCTTGACGATGCGCTCGGCCACGAACGTGCCGGCGCCATGGCGCTGGGTCAGGACCCCGTCCTCGACCAGGCCAGCGATGGCCTTGCGCACCGTGACCCGCGACACCGCCAGTTGCCGCGCCAGCTCGCGTTCGCTGGGCAGTACCTGGCCCGGCTCCACGGCGCCGCGTTCGACGCTGCTGCGGATGGCCCGGCGCAGGCGCAGGTACGCGGGCGCGTGCGAGCCCGCAGCCAATCGCCGGTATTCGTCGAGCAGGAGGGTATCCATGCCGCGGAGAATACCAATGCCATACCACTATCGCAACCGGATTGACGTGAATCATTATGATCGCTAGGTATATACTCCACTTGCCACTGGGTGGTGTTGTAGTGGTATCGTTTGATTTCATCCTGCTGTTTACACGAGAGACAAGGCGTGACGACCTCCCTCAAGCCGGTATCGGCTTTCGACATGGTGATTTTCGGCGGCACCGGCGACCTGGCCATGCGCAAGCTGCTGCCGGCACTGCTGCGACGTTTTGCGGACGGCCAGGTGCCCCCGGAGAGCCGCATCCTCGGCGTGGCGCGCCAGGACCTCAGCGACGAGGCCTACCGCGAAACCGTCGCCGCGGCACTGCACAAGGCCATCGGTGACGACCCCGACCTGGTGCGTCACGTCGAGCCGTTCCTGTCCCTGGTGGGCTACCGCCCGCTGGACGCCACCCGCGACGAGGGCTGGAACGAACTGGCGCAACTCATGCAGGACCAGCCGCAGCACGTGCGCGTGTTCTACCTGTCCACCAGCCCCAGCCTGTTCGTGGACATCTGCCAGCGGCTGAAGCAGAACAACCTCAACGGCGACAACGCCCGCGTGGTGATCGAAAAGCCCATCGGCCACGACCTGTCCAGCGCCTGCGCCATCAACGATGCCGTGGGCGCGGCGTTCGAGGAGCAGCAGATCTTCCGCATCGACCACTACCTGGGCAAGGAAACGGTGCAGAACCTGATTGCCCTGCGCTTCGCCAACACCCTGTTCGAGCCGCTGTGGAACGCCGCCCACATCGACCACGTACAGATCACCGTGGCCGAGACCGTGGGCGTGGAGCAGCGCGCCGGCTACTACGACCACGCCGGCGCCCTGCGCGACATGGTGCAGAACCACCTGCTGCAGCTGCTGTGCATGGTGGCCATGGAAGCGCCGGCCTCGCTCGATTCCGACGCCGTGCGCGACGAAAAGCTCAAGGTGCTGCATGCCCTGCGGCCCATCGACGCCGGCAACGCCGACCGCCTGACCGTGCGCGGCCAGTACCGCGCCGGCGCCGCCAACGGCAACGCCGCCCCCGGCTATCTGCAGGACCTTGGACAGTCGGCCTCGCGCACCGAGACCTTCGTCGCGATCAAGGCCGAGGTCGGCAACTGGCGCTGGGCCGGCGTGCCGTTCTACCTGCGCACCGGCAAGCGCATGCCCGCGCGGGTTTCGGAAATCGTGGTCAATTTCCGCACCATCCCTTATTCCATCTTCGCCGAAGCCAGCGGCACGCCGCTGCCGAACAAGCTGGTGCTGCGCCTGCAGCCGGACGAAGGCGTCAAGCTGTGGCTGATGGCCAAGTA
>CAZMMO010000363.1:0-2428 GCA_964567365.1 uncultured Rhodanobacteraceae bacterium
GCACCGTGGACTTGCCCGCGCCGTTCAGGCCCAGCAGGCCGATCTTGGCGCCGGGAAAGAAGGACAGCGAGATGTCCTTGATGATCTGGCGCCGGGGCGGCACGGTCTTGCTGACGCCGTTCATGGTGTAGATGTATTGCATGGAGCCTCCGCGGGGATGCGCGCGTAAACGAACCTCGCATTATAACGGTTGTGTCGGCTCCGGATGGATGCCGTTGCACCCGGCAGCAGCGCTTCCCGCGCTCCATCCGGGGCACCGCGGCGATCGGCCGCAGCGCAGGGGAAGGCAGAGGTGCCGGCCACTTTGTCATGACTCGACCGGCTCTCAGCACTTATAATCGGCCTTTCACCCTGCGCCCACGAGGATTGCGATGTACAGCCATGAAATGCGTATTGCCGGTTACGACGACGAACTGGCCGAGGCCATCATGGCCGAGCGTCAGCGCCAGGAGGACCACGTCGAGCTGATTGCCTCGGAGAACTACGCCAGCCCGCGGGTGATGGAGGCGCAGGGCAGCGTGCTGACCAACAAGTACGCCGAGGGCTATCCCGGCAAGCGCTACTACGGCGGATGCGAGCACGTGGACGTGGCCGAGGCGCTGGCCATCGAGCGCGCCAAGGAGCTGTTCGACTGCGACTACGCCAACGTGCAGCCGCACTCGGGCTCGCAGGCCAACCAGGCGGTGTATTTCGCGCTGTTGCAGCCGGGCGACACCATCATGGGGCAGGCGCTGGCCCATGGTGGCCATCTGACCCACGGCGCCAAGCCGAACCTGTCGGGCAAGATCTTCCACGCCGTGCAGTACGGCGTGAACAACGAAGGTCTGCTCGATTACGACGAAATCGAGAAAATGGCCGTCGAGTGCCAGCCGAAGATGATCGTGGCCGGCTTTTCCGCCTACTCGCAGGTCGTGGACTGGGCGCGCTTCCGCGCCATCGCCGACAAGGTCGGGGCGTACCTGTTCGTGGACATGGCGCACGTGGCTGGCCTGGTCGCCGCCGGCGTGTATCCCAGCCCGCTGCCGCACGCGCACGTGGTCACCACGACCACGCACAAGACCCTGCGCGGCCCGCGTGGCGGCCTGATCGTGGCCAAGAGCGAAGCCCAGGGTGAGGATGCCGAGGCTATCCGCAAGAAGCTGCAGTCCATCGTCTTCCCCGGTCTGCAGGGCGGGCCGCTGGAGCATGTCATCGCCGCCAAGGCGGTGGCGTTCAAGGAGGCGCTGGATCCCGCGTTCAAGACCTACCAGCAGCAGGTGGTGAAAAACGCCAAGGCGATGGCGAACAAACTGGTCGAGCGCGGCTACAAGATCGTCTCCGGCGGCACCGAGGACCACCTCATGCTGGTCGACCTGATCGGCAAGCCGCTGACCGGCAAGGACGCGGAGGCCGCCCTGGGCCGCGCCCACATCACCGTCAACAAGAACACCGTGCCCAACGACCCGCAAAAGCCCTTCGTCACCTCGGGCCTGCGCATCGGCACCCCGGCCGCCACCACGCGCGGTTACCAGGAAGCCGACTGCATCGAGCTGGCCGGCTGGATCGCCGACGTGCTCGACGCCCCCGAAGACGAGGCCGTCATCGAGCGCGTGCGCGAGCTGGTGCAGGCGCAGTGCGCGAAGTATCCGGTGTATGGCTGAGAAGCCGGGACCCGGGACCCGGGACCCGGGACCCGAAAGGGTCTCGCGGTTGCCGAGTGGTTTCGCAAGGGACGCGGTATCGCGGGATACTGGCCTTCTTGGCTCAGCCTGCGCCTTGCTCCCCGGGTTCCGGGTCCCGGGTCCCGAGTCCCGGCTTTTCTGATGCACTGCCCCTTCTGCCAGCACGAAGACACCCGCGTGATCGATTCGCGCCTTGCCGACGACGGCGCCACCGTGCGTCGCCGTCGTGAGTGTCCGGCGTGCGGGGAGCGCTTCAATACGTTCGAGACGGCCGAACTGAAGATGCCGACCGTCATCAAGAGTGGCGAGCGCCGGCAGATGTTCGACGAGCAAAAGCTGCGCACCAGTTTCGAGCGCGCCCTGCAGAAGCGGCCGGTTTCGGGGGAGGCGGTGGATGCGGCGGTGCGCACCGTCGTCGACGATCTGCGCAGAAGCGGCGAACGCGACGTGCCTTCGCGTCAGGTCGGCGAACTGGTGATGCGCGAGCTGAAAAAACTCGACCAGGTGGCCTACGTGCGCTTCGCCTCGGTCTACCGCAAGTTCGAGGACGTGCAGGCCTTCCGCGAGGAGATCGAAAAGCTCGAACGCGACTTGCCCGGCCTGGACGAAAAACAGCTTTCCCTGCTGGCCGAAACCAAGAAACCCAGGTAGGGCGGGCACTGCCCGCCACGGGGCTTGCGGTACGTACGGGCTTTTTGTCGGGCGGTGCCCGACCTACACTCGACTGCGCCGGCTGACCATCGGCAGGAACCTGTCCCGCAGGCGAT
>CAZMMO010000364.1:0-2425 GCA_964567365.1 uncultured Rhodanobacteraceae bacterium
CCGGCATCACGCGTCATTGGGCCTCGATGCCGGTCGCGCCCGGGTGCGCTCCTACGGGCGTGGACAAGGTTCGGTGGGCCACGTTTGAGTGGTTGTCGTATCTCTGAGTATCTATCAAAAAACGTTTATTATTGTTTACATTTTGAATGGAATGTATATGATGAGATACATATCTACCGAATTTGGTGATGGGTCATGGTATTTCAAACGGCCGAGGAAGCTGCCCGGGAGTTGGGCCGGGAATTGCGTTCGAGGCGCAAGGCTCTGGGTGTCAGCATGACCGTTGCGGCGCAGTCGGCGGGAATGTCCCGGGTAACATGGCATCGGCTCGAAAAGGGTGAGTCTGGGGTGGCCTGGAGCTTTTTGCTGGCGGCTGCCGAAGCGCTGGACCTCGACGTACGGCTGGTGCCGAGAACCGTTGGTGCGGTTGCTTCCCCGGCGAAACCGTCACGGCCATCCTTGCAGAATTGGTTGCCGTTGCGCATCCAATTGGATGAATTCCCGGGTTTGCAACGTTTGGCCTGGCAGTTGCGTGGCCATGTCGAATCGCTGGCCCCGCGGGAAGCCTGGGAGCTGTACGAGCGCAACAGGCGGCATCTGGATGTGGGCACCCTTTCTTCGGATGAGCATGATTTGATCCAGGCGTTGGGTCGGGTTTTTGGCGAGTTGCATGTCGATGTTTGAGCGCCTTCATCATCAACGTATTGCCCGGGTCCTGGACAGCCTGGATGCGGAGTTGCTGCGGGCCGACCATTGTTGGTTCGGCGGTGGCACGGCCATTGCTCTTCGTCAAGGAGAATATCGCGAGTCAGTGGATATCGATTTCATGGTGTCCGACCTGTCCGGATACCGCGATTTGCGTCAGCGATTGATTGGCGCACATGATCTGTCGGCAGTTACGCGAACGGGTCACGAGCCGGCACAGTTGGAGCGGGAGGCGCGGGCTGACCAATATGGCATACGGATGTTCGTGATTGCGGACCAGGCTATGCCGATCAAACTCGAAATCGTGCATGAGGCGCGCATTCCGTTTGATGAGCCGGGTCGTAATGATCGTGTGGGTGAGATATTCACGCTCTCACCAATCGATATGGCCGCCAGCAAGCTGCTTGCCAATGCCGATCGGGGGTCGGATCGCAGTGTCTTTTCCCGGGATGCGCTGGATCTTGCCATGCTGGATTTGCCTCCACGCTTGCTCAAACGGGCTTTGGACAAGGCCGTGGAGGCTTATGGCCAAGAGGTGGGAGGAAGCATGCAGCGTGCGGTAGAGGGTTTGCGTGGCGACCCGGACCGGTTGCTGCATTGCATGCAGGCGCTTTCGATAGTGCTGCCGTTGGCGGTGGTGCAGCAGGTGCTTCATCGTTTGGCCAGGCGGCTTGAGCGTTGTGAAAAAGTGGGATGTGCACGCGATTCGTGAAAGTTTGAGTGTGCCGGAATTGCCGGCATGACGCATTGGTGGACGGTAAAGCCGTTCATGACGAGGTTGATATGCAGTGGAGTAGGGCGGACAACGCCCGCCGGTCCGGGCGCCCATGCGGCGGGCAGTGTCCGCCCTGCGCGCGGGTCGCGCCCGGGTGCGCTCCTACATGTGGGTCAAGGGTTGGTTTATGGGTTGGTTGTGCGAACAATGGCGGGAGTCAGGCGGCTGTGTGTAGTTCGAACTGTACTTTCACCTGGTCGAAAGGGAACAGGTATTTGCCGTTCTCTGTCCGCTCGACGATGCCGGCGGTGACCAGTGCGTTCACGTCCGTGTGCACTCCTTTTACGTCGCGTTGGACGCGCCGCGCCAATTCGCGTACGCCGGTTGGACCGGCTCCGGTCAATGCCTGCATCAGAGTCCAGCGGGTGGGGGTCATTATGCGGGCCATGGATTCCGCCGAACGGAACGTGATGCGCGAGCGTCCGGAATATTTGCCGGTTTTGGCTTCGTGGACCGCACGAGCCATGGCTTCGTCCGGCTCCATCACTTCAAACCATACTGTTTTCATCATTCCACCTCGCAATGTCGGATGTGAAGTCAGCCAGCAGCTGGGACAAATTCATGAAAACGTAGGGGTTTTCATCATCGTCCCAATGCCGATGATCGCCCTTGCCAGCCTCGTTGTCGTAGCGCAGCACGCATTTGCCGTTGACGACGTAAGCCAGCCGGTATTTGTAATCGTGCTGGCTGCCACGTATGGGTCGAGGAACTTTCCATACGGTAACGTGGGCTACGGCATCATCGGCGTATTCGATACGGTCGCGGATGAGCGGCTGTGCCTTCATGTTGTTCATGTTACAACATGGACAAATGTTGTCAATGAAACAACAAAACCGGGTTTCCCTGTAGGAGCGCACCCGGGCGCGACCGACACCACGTTTCATTGGGCTTCGAGGCCGGGCGCGCCCGGGTGCGCTCCTACGCAGGGGCATACGGGGTATTGGC
>CAZMMO010000365.1:0-2423 GCA_964567365.1 uncultured Rhodanobacteraceae bacterium
CCCGCTCCCGGGTTTCCATCAGCGCACCAGCGACTGCAGCAACAGCGTTGTTCCGGTCGCGATCAGGCCGAGGTGCACACAACGCACGAAGAATTTCGCGTTCATGCGCCGGTTGGCGATGCGCCCCAGCACGATGGCCACGGCCACCACCGGCAATGCCACCAGGTAATCGCGCGTGACCACCGGCGTCCACAGCCCGGTCAACCCGTAGCCGGTCATCACCAGCACACTGGCGGGCAGAAAATAACCTTGCAGCGTGGCCCGGAAGTGCTGTGGCGACCAGCGCCGCAAAGTGCCGTACAACACCAGCGGCGGCCCGTTCATGCCATAAGCGCCGCCCAGGATTCCGCCACCGAAACCGAATAGCCAGGCGTGCCGATCGTCCCGCAGCCACGGCGGACGGCGGACGCTGAGCAGATAGCCGGAAAATCCGATGATGACCACGCCCAGAAACGCTTTCACCCAGGCACCGCCCACATGAGTCAGCAGCCACAGGCCCACCGGCAACCCCGGCAAGGTAGCCAGGAACAGGCGGCCGGCGCTGCGCAAATCGGCATGTCGCCAGTCTTGCACCAGGACCACCGCCGCCACGGTCATCGACACCAGCACGGCCACCGGCGCGGCCACTTCCACCGGCATGAACAACGCCAGCAACGGCACCGCCACCAGCGCCTCGCCAAATCCGAAGGCCGAACGGATGAAAGTGGCAACAAACAATACGGCCAGCAACAACCACAAGGCATCGACCGGCATCGGCGTCGCTCCATCAAAAGAGACGGAGGGTAACGGCACCGGCTTCAGCATCCAATCCCCCGGCACGACAGAAAAAGGAAAAAGGGGACGGAGGTAATTAAATCAGACGACAGGCCGACCCGTGCCTACAAGATTTAATTACCCCCGTCCCCTTTATTTAGTAGCATGAGCCGGTCTTGTGCATAGTGCGGGGGTGGGCATGAATCGGGGATTTTCGCGCAGGGTGGCCGTGGCGTGGGTCCTGTTCGCATCCGGCATCGGTGCGGCGGGCTCGCTGCCTGCGGCCGACATGTTTCGTTGCACCGCCTCGCACGCCGGAGTCTGCGCTACCAGGGATCTACCGGACTCCTTGCGCAATGCGGCGCAGCCGGTTTCCCCCGCCGTCACCTGGAAATTCCGTACCGGCAACCTCAACCGTTCCAGCCCGGTCGTCGTGGGCCACGTGCTGTTCGTCGGCAGCAACAACGGTACCTTTTACGCACTGGACGCCCGTACCGGCAAGGAACGATGGACATTCCACACCGGCGGCGAAATCAGCTCCTCACCGGCCGTGGGCGACGGGAAGGTCTATTTCACCGGCGGCGACGGCGCAATCTACGCGCTGACCGCAAGCGACGGCAAGCTGGTCTGGAAAGACGCGACGGGCAAGTCCTTGCCCGCGCCCAGTTACGATTGGGATTTCTACCGGTCCTCACCCGTACTCGCAGACGGGAACGTGTATGTGGGCAGCCGGGACGGCAAGGTGTACGCGCTCGATGCCGATACCGGCGCACGGTTGTGGACCTACGCCACCGCGGCGCGCGTGTCCGCGTCCCCGGCGGTCGCCAACGGCACGGTCTACGCGGGAAGCATGGATGGCAACCTGTACGCGCTTGATGCGCACGACGGCAAGCTGCGGTGGAAGTTCAAGACCAGGGGCAATGCCTACTTTCCCATCGGCGAGGTGCAATCGTCCCCGGCGATCGCCAATGGCAGCGTCTATTTCGGCAGCCGTGACGGCCGCCTGTATGCCCTTTCCGCCGAGACCGGAAAGCTGCAGTGGGTGTTCAACAATCATGGAGCATGGATCGTCTCCAGCCCGGCCATCGGCCATGGCATGGTTTTCGCCGGCACCTCGGACAGCCACACCGTGATCGCGCTTGACCAGGATACGGGCAAACTGCGCTGGTCCTATCCAGCCAAGGGCCGGGTGTTTTCCTCACCGGTACTCGTCAAGAACACGCTCTACATCGGCCTGGCCGACTCGGAGCTGGTGTGGCTGGACGCCGACAGCGGAAAGATGCTCGGCTTTGCCATGAGCAACGGCACGATTTACTCCTCACCGGCTCTCAACGCGGGCAACCTGTACTACACCAGCGACGACGGATACATTTATGCGCTACGTCGGCCATCTGAGCATGCTGCCAGGTAACCCGGGAAAAAGAAAAAAGGGGACGGAGGTAATTAAATCAGACGACGGGCCGGCCCATGCCTACAAGATTAATTACCTCCGTCCCCTTTTGTACGTCTTCCCGCTTTTCACTTGTCGAGACACGCCCGGTAACGCTGATCCACCCGTTTGGCAAACCATGCCGTGGTGAGCTTGCGGGTGATCTTGGGACTGTCCAGGCGAATGTGCGGCAGCATGGCGCGAGGCAGCGCATGGCCGGCGTCCTGCTCGGCCAGTTCGA
>CAZMMO010000366.1:0-2421 GCA_964567365.1 uncultured Rhodanobacteraceae bacterium
GCAGTCGCGTTCCAGGTCGCGGGTGGAAAGCTCGGCGTTGGGCAGGCCGCCGCGCGCCAGCGCCTGCTGGCGCGCTTCGAGGACGCGCCGGCGCACGCAGGCACTGTCCTCGGTTGCGGCGGGCCGGTCCGAGGTCAGTTCCGACAGCGGCACCCGCGGGACTTCGACGCTGAGGTCGATGCGGTCCAGCAAGGGACCGGAAATGCGCGCCCGGTAGCGTGCGATCTGGTCCGGTGTGCAGTGGCAATGTCCGTCAGGATCGCCGGCAAAACCGCACGGGCACGGATTCATCGCCGCCACCAGCTGGAACTGGGCCGGGAAGCGCGACTTGCGCATGGCCCGCGAAATGATGATCTCGCCCGACTCCAGCGGTTCGCGCAACACTTCCAGCACGTGGCGGTCGAATTCCGGCAGCTCGTCCAGGAACAGGACCCCGTGATGGGCCAGGGAAATTTCGCCCGGCTGCGGGATCGAGCCGCCGCCGACCAGGGCCACGGCGGAGCTGGTGTGGTGGGGCGCGCGAAACGGCCGCTGGCGCCAGTGCGCCAGGTCCACGGGCAGGCCCGCGACCGAGCGCACCGCGCACGATTCCAGGGCCTCGCTTTCGCTCAGGGGCGGCAGGATGCCGGGCAGGCGCTGGGCCAGCATGGTCTTGCCGGTGCCGGGCGGGCCGGCCATCAGCAGGTGATGGCCGCCGGCCGCGGCGATTTCCAGCGCCCGGCGCGCCTGCCACTGGCCGCGCACGTCGGCCAGGTCGAGGGTGCCGGCATCGGTGGCGGCACGGGCGGCCTGCGGCGGCGACATCAGTTCGCCGCCACGCAGCCACTGGCACACCTCGGCCAGCGAATCGGCGACGAGGATGTCGGCGCCTTCGAGCAATCCGGCCTCGGCGGCATTGGCGCGCGGCACGACCACCCGGCGTCCGCGCCGTTGCGCGCGCAGCAGGGCCGGCAGCAGGCCGGTCACCGGACGCAGCGCACCGGACAGCGCCAGTTCGCCCAGAAATTCGCACTCGTCCATGCGCTCGCGCGGCACCTGACCGCCGGCCGCCAGGATGCCCAGGGCGATGGCCAGGTCGAAACGCCCGCCGTTCTTGGGCAACTCGGCCGGCGCCAGGTTGACGGTGACGCGCGAGCGCGGGTACTGGAAGGCCGTGTTCTGGATCGCCACGCGCACGCGGTCGCGCGCTTCGCGCACCGCGGCCTCGGGCAGGCCGACGATGGCCGTGCCGGGCAGGCCGCCGGACAGGTGCACTTCGACCATTACCTGCGGCGCGGCCACGCCCTGCTGGGCGCGGCTGAGGGTGACGGCCAGGCTCACGCGCGTCTCCCGCCGGTCGAGGCCGAGCGGCGGAGCAGGCGGGGAAGCTGGGGGGTGGTATGGCAAGTCATGACGATCCCTGTCTGCAAGCAAGGTCTCCTGTCCCGCGGTCGTCGCCACGCGGGAAAGAAAAGCCGCTTCCGGCCCAATCGGGGTGAGGTGACAGGCCGGAAGCGGCGCTCCCGGGAGGTGTAGCCACGCGGCGCGGCGCGCGACGAGCGGAGTCAGTCGGCGGACGTGCCGGTACCGGCTTCCAGCTCGGCGATGCGTTTTTCCAGTTGCTCGACGTGTTCGCGCGTGCGCGAGAGCACCATGCGCTGGACGTCGAACTCCTCGCGTGTCACGAGGTCGAGGCGGCGCAATCCGTGCGCCAGGGCATCGCGGAAGTTGGCCTCGAGATCCTCTCGCGCTTGCGCCATCCCGGGCGGCACCAACGAGGCGAGCCGCTGCGCAAGCTGGTCAATGGATTCGACTCCGATCATGGCAGCACCTCGAAAACGTGGAAGGTCAGTCTAGGAACCATGCCACAGATGCACCATCGGCATCGGGCGTGGCGTACTGTAGGCATTTTCCTACATTCGGGCGGCGGATGGGCACGTTCGCATATCGCCGTTCAGGCTTCGTCCCGCGTCACCTCCTGCCGGGCGGCGGAACAGGTCGCGGCGCAGGAGCGAAAATACGGGTTGGGGAACCCGCCGATCGGATATAGTGGACGCTCGCCGCCACCGGATGCCTGCCCATGAAGCTCGTCACCGCCATCATCAAGCCGTTCAAGCTCGACGACGTGCGCGAAGCGCTGGCCGAGATCGGCGTGCAGGGCATCACCGTGACCGAGGTCAAGGGCTTCGGCCGCCAGAAGGGCCACACCGAGCTGTACCGCGGCGCCGAGTACGTGGTCGATTTCCTGCCCAAGATCAAGCTCGAGATCGCCCTTCCCGACGAATTGCTGGAGCGCGCGGTGGAGGCCATCCAGCAATCGGCACGCACCGGCAAGATCGGCGACGGCAAGATTTTCATCAGCCCGCTCGCGCAAGTGATCCGCATCCGCACCGGAGAACTGGACGCCGACGCCCTGTAACAACCCGAGGCGCCGCCAACCCG
>CAZMMO010000367.1:0-2379 GCA_964567365.1 uncultured Rhodanobacteraceae bacterium
CAGACAGACCGCCGGCGATGCTGCCGGCATTGGTGATCGAGGCATTGCCGGTGGAGGCCACGCCGACACCGCCATTGCCGCCGTTGCCGCCACTGCCACCGGCACCCGGGGTGCCGCCGTTGCCGCCGGTGATGGTGCCGGTGTTGGTCAGCGTGAAGCCCGAGCCGCTGACCCCGGCACCGCCGGCACCGGGGGTGCCGCCTTGTGACGCGCCGCCGGTGCCAGCGGCGATGGCGCCGCTGTTGGTGAGCGTGAAGTCCGTGCCGCCGACACCCAGGCCGCCATTGCCGCCGCTGCCAATCTCGGTATAGCCGCCGGCACCGCCATAGATGTAGCCGTTACTGGTGACGCGGAAGTTCGAGCCGTAGATGCCCGCACCGCCCTTGCCGCCGACCGCCGAATAGCTGCCCGCGCCGCCGTGGATGCCGCCGGAGTTGTCCACGGTGAACCCGGAGCCGGCAATGCCGGCGCCGCCGTCGAGCGTGTCGTTGCTGCTGCTGTAACCGTCGCCGTATTTTCCGGCAGGGCTGCCCGAAATGCCATAAGGGGCGGATATGGGTATGGGGAACGCGCCGCTGCCTTTGGCTGCGTTATTGACGACATGGAAGTCGGACCCGCTGATGGCAGCCGCTCCTGCTTCCACAGCCCCTGATCCCGAAATGGGAGAGACGACGGCTGCAACGCTTGCGTTGCCATCCAGATTCACCGTGAATCCGGTGCCCTGGATGGCACTTCCGCCCACGCCCAGGATGCTGCTGCTGCCGGAACCGCTGCTGCCGACGTTGATCGTGAAGTCTTCGCCGGAGACGACGGCGAACGTACTGCTGCCCGCTGCGTTGATGCCCAGGATGCCGGCATCGTCCAGTGTCAGAACGGTGCCGCTGGACATGGCCACGGGTACGACACTGAGCAAGATCGGCATGGACTGATCGTTGCCGTTGCCGATCTGCAAGGTGCCTGCCTGGACTGCGATACCGCCCGTGATCTGTCCTGCAAGCAGCGATTGGGTCAATACCAGGGTGCCGGCGCCGGTCTTGGCAAAACCGTCGTTGTTGTTGATCGACACATTGATGGTGGCGGTCATGCCGGAGCTGGCCGCGCTGCCGTCGCCGACATTGATCACGGGGACATTGCCGCTGGCGTCTTGCACCAGGTTCAACGTGCCCCCTTCGAGCGTGTAGCCGTCGACGGCAAATTGCATGCCGGTCACGCTGACGGTGCCGGAGATTGTCACCTTGCCCGACTCGCCCTGGAAGATCGCAAAGCCCGGCTGGGGGAACATGGCATCAGTCGCGCTGCCGTGGGTATCCGTCCAGGTGGTGGATGTCGTCGACCAGGTGCCGTTACCGCCGAGCTGGGAAGGATCGCCCGATGGATCCCACAGATTCAGCGTCTGGCCTTCCGTGTTGTACAGGTTGATCCGTTTCGCGGAGGCGTCGTTGACGATGACGAAGTCCGACGCCTGCGAACCTTGCGGCAAGGTGCCCAGCGTGAGACACGCGGTAGTACCGCCGAAGGAACAGCCATTCGTCGTCAGCGAGCCGTAGCTGGCCAGGCTGTACAGGCCCTGGCCCATGCCGCCGGCATCGTTGAGGTTCAGCGTGGAGCCGCCGGTGAAGATCAGCGCGCCGCCGACGTTGATGTGATCGCTGGCGCCGAACGTGATGCGGGGATCGGTGGCTGCCGGGGCGCCCAGGTCGAAGTCGAGCACGCTGCCGGCGTCCAGGTTCAGGTCGCCGTGGTTGGTCAGCGTGCCGATGCTGTTCTTGCCGCCGCCGGGGGAGAGGATGCCGCCGGCCTGGATCTCCGTGAGGGTGCCGGATCTGCCGAGGCTGCCGGTGCCTTCGAGCGTCGCGCCCGAAGCCACGCTGGCGCCGCCTGCGATGCTGCCGTTCACTTCCAGCGTGCCGGCGGAGACGGTCCACGGGTTGGCATCGGTCGTGGTGCCGGTCAGGGTCCAGGTGCTGGTGCCGGTTTTCTCGTACTCGGCGAAGCCGCTGATCTGGTTGCCCAGTTGCGACACGTCGAAGCTGCCCGCGCCGGTACTGCCGTCGGCGCTGCTGTCGCCGCCCAACGCCAGCGTGTCGCCACCACCGGTGCTGCCGCTGGTGCTGGTGACGTTGCCGATGAACTGGTAACCGTGTTCCAGCGTCAGCGTGTTGCCGCCACCGGATAGCTGGATGGCGTCCGCGTAGCTGCCGTCGCCATTCAAGCCGCCGCTGATGGTGCCGGCATTGGTGATGTTGCTGTTGCCGGTGGACTGGATGCCCACGCCGCCCTGGGCGCCCGTGGTGGCCTGGGTGCCCATGAGATTCATGATGCCCATGGTGTTGCTGTTGTCGACGTTGCCGGCCGTTCCGCCGTCGCCGCCGGCACCAC
>CAZMMO010000368.1:0-2375 GCA_964567365.1 uncultured Rhodanobacteraceae bacterium
CGCCGCATGTGAAGTTCCTGCTGGCCACCACCGACCCGCAGAAGCTGCCGGCCACCGTGCTCTCGCGCTGCCTGCGCTTCAATCTCAAGCGCCTCCTGCCGGAGCAGATCAGCGGGCAGATGAAGCACATCCTCGAAGCCGAGGGCATCGCCCACGAGGAAGAGGCCATCGCCGAGCTGGCGCGTGCCGCCGACGGTTCGCTGCGCGACGGCCTGTCCCTGCTGGACCAGGCCATCGCCTATGCGGGCGGGGCGCTGCAGGCGGCCGAAGTGCGCTCCATGCTGGGTACGGTCGAGCGCAGCCGCCTGCTCGGCCTGCTCGAAGCCCTGGCGGCCGGCGACGGCAAGGCGCTGCTGGCCGAATGCGACCACATCGCCTCGTTCTCTCCGGATTTCGCCGGGGTGCTGGACGAACTGGCCATGCTGCTGCATCGCATCCAGCTGCATCAGCTGGTCGAGGGATACCATGCCGTCGCCGGCGACGAGGAAGATGTGGTCGCGCTGGCCGGCAGGCTGGGCGCCGAGGACGTGCAGTTGTACTACCAGCTGGCCACCTCCGGCCGGCGCGACCTGGGACTGGCCCCGGACGTGCGTACCGGCTTCGAGATGACGCTGTTGCGCATGCTGGCTTTCCGGCCCGACCCCGGCGATGGCGCCGGTTCCGCGCCGGGTCCCGCGTCGGCATCGCGCAAGGCGGCAGGCTCCTCCCGGAAGGCGGCGCCGGCGCCGGACGCGCGGCCTGCGTCCGCGGCCTCCGTGCCTGCAGCCGCCCCGGCTTCGGTACCGCCGCCGGCAAAGCCCGACCCGGCTCCGCCGCCGGCAGCCGAATCCCCGCCGCCGTTGGACTCGCATCCGGACTGGGAATCACTGATCGAGCAGGCCGGCCTGCGCGGACCGATCCGCGAGTTGGCGGTCAACACCACCTTGCGGTCCCTGGAAGGAAACGTGTTGACCCTGGCGCTGAAGCCACGGCATGCCGACCTGGCGGTCGAGCCGATGACGGGCCAGATGCAGGACCAGATCGGCACCGCTCTGGGACGCCCGATCAAACTGCACTTCGTGACCGACGCGGCGGTTGCGCAGACTCCGGCCGGCCGTGCCCGCGCCAAGCGCGACCAGCGTCAGGCGCAGGCCGAGGAAGCCATCCACGGCGACCCCCTGGTGCAATCCCTGGTACGTGATTTCGGTGCCCATGTGGTGCCCGACTCGATCCATCCCTCCCCCAGCCATTCCGCGGAGCCCAACCCATGAAAGGACAGATCGGACAATTGATGCAGCAGGCGCAACGCATGCAGGAGCAGATGAAACGGGCCCAGGAGGAAATTGCCCGGATGGAAGTCACCGGCAGCGCCGGCGGTGGCATGGTCAGCGTCACCATGAGCGGGGCGCACGAGGTGCGCCGCGTGCAGATCGACCGCAAACTGTTTGCCGATGATCCGGAAATGGCCGAGGACCTGGTCGCCGCGGCGGTCAACGACGCCGTCAACAAGGTGGCTGCCGCCAGCAAGGAAAAACTGGGCGGCCTGACGTCCGGACTCAATTTGCCGCCGGGGATGTCGTTGCCGTTTTGAAATCCGGAACCCGGGACCCGGGGCCGGGGACCCGGAAAGCCGCATCTTGGCCATTTTGGTTGGTATCGGAACAGGAAGTTGTCCGAGCCCGCCTTTGGAACAATCCGCGTAGCCCAGACCATGCACTTGCCTCAGCCTTTCATTGACGACGGGTCCCGGGACCCGAGCGAGTTCCGAGCCTGACCATGCCCGGCTCCAGACTCCTCGACGAACTGATCGATGCCCTGCGCTGTCTCCCCGGCGTCGGCGCCAAGAGTGCGCAGCGCATGGCGTTCCATTTGCTCGAACGCGAGCGCGGCGGAGGACGGCGGCTGGCGGCGGCGCTGGAGGCAGCCATGCAGCGCATCGGCAATTGTTCGCGCTGCCGCAATTTCAGCGAGGATCCGGTGTGCTCCCTGTGCGCCAGCGACCGGCGTGACCCGAGCCTGTTGTGCGTGGTGGAGTCCCCGGCGGACGTGGCTGCCATCGAACAGGCGACCGATTACCGCGGACATTATTTCGTGTTGCTGGGGCGCCTGTCGCCGCTCGATGGCCTGGGTCCGCAGGAGTTGGGTCTGGACTTGCTGGCCCGACGCCTGGAGGAAGGTCAGGTCGAGGAAATGATCATCGCCACCAATCCCACCGTGGAGGGCGAAGCCACCGCGCATTACCTGGCGCAATTGGCCCGGGCTGCCGAGGTGCGCGCCACCCACCTGGCGCATGGCGTGCCGCTGGGCGGCGAGCTCGAATACGTGGACCGCGGCACCCTGGCACATGCCTTCGGCGGACGTCAGGCCATGTAGCCATGCGCGTAGCAATGGGGACG
>CAZMMO010000369.1:0-2374 GCA_964567365.1 uncultured Rhodanobacteraceae bacterium
ACTGGCTGGACCCGGTGTCGGGCGACAACGCGTTGCGTGCCGCGTCGAGCGAGGCGGAGACCTGCACGGCATCCAGGGTCACGGGGCGCCCGTTGCGGCCTTCCTGCGCGGAAGACGCATTGGTGGCAGCACCGGGCGTGACCGTCTTCGCGACAGCAGACGGCATGGTGGCAAGGCTTGCGGCAATGGCCAGGGCAATCAGGGATGGCTTCATGGGATGAGATCCGGTGAGAGTGGGCGAAGTAATTTCTAGAAATGTTATAACATAACATTTCATACTGAAACAAGTCGGCAAATTCGTGCTCCGGACGACATGCTTCAACAGTGCGTTCCCGGCAAGACCCCCGGGACTGCCCACTGCGCATATTTGCCACATGGCCGCGCCAACCGGGACGAGTATCCTACGAGCGTCCCCCCACCCCATGGAGAACACCCGTGTTCACGGGTACCTTCATTGCCGCCTGTGCACTCGCCGTCACCCCGGTCACGGCTCGCCCGACCCAGCCGGCGCAGACGTTGCCGGCGATCCACGTCGAGGCGACCCCATCGCCGACTACCGGCACGCGCGCAACCAGGACACACGTGCAACTGGCCCGGCAGAATCTCGCCGACAGCGCCGCCGCCCTGCGCTATTTTCCCAACCTGCAGGTGCGCCAACGCTACATCGGCGATACCAACGCCATCGTCAGCGGACGCAACGCGGGCACCCTGGAGAGTGCACGCAGCCTCGTGTACGCCGACGGCCTGCTGTTGTCCAACTTCATGACCAACGGCTGGAACGGCGGTCCACGCTGGGGCATGGTGGCGCCGCAGTCGATCGCCTCGATCGAGGTGCTGTACGGTCCCTACTCGGCCCTGTATCCGGGCAACTCAATCGGCAACACGATACGGATCCACACCCGTCTGCCGGACCGCTTCACCGCCGGCGCCGAAATGCAGTTTTTCTCGCAGGACTACCACGACGAATACGGCGCCAGCGGCCAGTACGATGGCCACCGCGTGGCGGCGCACCTGGGCGACCGCGACGGAAACTGGCGCTGGCTGCTTGCGTTCGACCGGCTGGACAATCACAGCCAACCCATGCAATACGCCATCGCCAGGGCCGGCGGCGATGCCTCCGCGGCAACGGCGGTCCATGGCGCCACTCTCGATCGCAACCCCGACGGCCAGCCGCGCCTGGTCTACGGCGCCGGCGACATGCAACACACGCGGCAAACTCAGGCCACCCTGCAGGCCGGCGTGGACCTCGGCAAGAACCTGCACGCACGGTTCACGCTCGGCCTGTGGCACAACCGCACCCTCACGCATACACGCAGTTTTCTGCGTGACGCAAGCGAACACGGGGTTTCGAACGGCACGGTTCTGGTCGACAACCAGGTCTGGACCTTGCCGGACAGCGGTCTGGCTCCCGCCGCGTCCGACCAGACCCACGTGCTGTACGGCCTGCAACTGGACGGCTCATTCCGCAACGACTGGCAATGGAAATTCATCGCCAGCCATTACGACTTCCAGCGCGACCTCGGGCACGACGCGGCAGCGCCGCAGGACGACGCCGGCACGCTGGCCGACATGAGCGGCTCGGGCTGGAGCACCGCCGATCTGCGCACTTCGGGACCGCTGGGCGAAAACCACACCCTGTACGCCGGCCTGCACCTGGACCGCTACCGGCTCGACTCGCGCGTGTACGCGACCGACGACTGGCACGGCAACGGAAGAGACGCGCGCACCAAGGCTTTCGGCGGCGATACGCAGACCCGCGCGGCCTACGTGCAGGACGTATGGGACATCGTCCCGGCCTGGACATTGACCCTGGGCGCACGCTGGGAACAGTGGCGCGCCTACCGCGGCCTGCTCGCCGATGCGACGAGCCGCGCGACGTACCCGGATCGCGTCCGCAGCGACCTTTCGCCCAAGGCCAGCCTCGAATGGCGCTTCGCCCCGACCTGGCAGTTGCGCCTGTCCTGGGGCAAGGCGGTGCGCTATCCGACCGTGGAGGAGATGTTCCAGGGTTCGCTGGCCAACCACGTCATCGTGCACAACGATCCGGACCTCGAACCCGAACGCGACTGGTCCACCGAGCTCGACCTGATCCGCCACGTCGCGCACGGCCGCTGGCGCATCACCGTGTACCAGGACCGCTTCGCCGACACGCTGTATTCGCAGACCGACATTACCCTGCCCGTTCCGGTCAAGAATGTGCAGAACATCGACGCGGTGCGCATGCGCGGCATCGAGGGCTTCACGCATCTGCACGACCTGCTGCCCGGCGTCGACCTGACGGCCAGCCTGGCCTGGAACGACGCGACCACGCGGCGCGACCGCCAGTATCCGCTGGCCGACGGCAAGCGCTTCCCGCGCATTCCGCGCTGGCGCG
>CAZMMO010000370.1:0-2358 GCA_964567365.1 uncultured Rhodanobacteraceae bacterium
GCCTGGTGCAGGTGGACCTGGCCGAAGCCGCCAAACTCGCCGGCGCCGCCTGACCTATTCACGCACGTCAGTCATCCCCCGTGTAGGAGCGCACCCGGGCGCGACAGCCTCGGCGCCCAGTAAACCTCGAGCCCGTCGCGCCCAGGTGCGCTCCTACATTCACCTGACCGATGCACGGGCAATGATGGATACTGGGGGCGCGATTACCCAGGAACCTGGGCGGTAGAAACCAGGTGAGCGAGGCAAAGCGGTTTTCGAGTCAGATTTTTCGATCCTTTGAGGCGCATGGCCGTAGCTATGTAACGAAAAGGAGCGGAAAAGCCGGCCGAAACCGGGAAGCCGCAGCCGCTTGTGTTCCTGCCGCCCAGGCTCCTAGGATACGGCCATGCACTGGAACCCCGCCATCGGCATTCCGCTCCTCATCATCGGCCTGATCGTGCTGGCACTGATCTGGCTGTTCGGCCAGCCGCGCAAGCCGGGGCAGGGGCGTCGTCGTCTGCCGCTTTCCTCGCGCGGACGGCACCAGGATCCCGGCCTCGGGGACGATCCGGTACCGCTGGCCGGGGAAGACGATATCTCCGCAGCGAGTGCCCCCGCGCAGGGAGAACTCGACATGGGCATGCGCGAGGAGCTCGAGCGTCTCGGCGCCACCCTGGCCGGCGAGCGCGAGAACCGCCATGCGCAACCACACGCCCCGGCGGCCCCCGCCACGCCGCCGGCGGCCGCGGGAAAGGCTGCACCGGCGGTCACGCCTCCCGCGCCGGCCGCCTCGCACCTGGGGCGCCGCCCGTCCGACCGTCCGGTGGAACGCATCGTCAGTCTGTTCGTGGTGGCGCGGGAAGGCCTCCAGTTCCAGGGCTCGGACCTGGTGGTGGCGATGGAGAAGGCCGGGCTGGAATTCGGCGACATGAACATCTACCACCGCCTGCTGGACGGCAAGCCGGAGCAGGGCGCCGTGTTCAGCGTGGCCAACATGGTCAAGCCCGGCAGCTTCGACATGGCCACCATGACCCAGTTGGAGACCCCCGGGCTGAGCTTTTTCATGACCCTGCCGGGGCCGTTGCCGGCGCTCGATGCCTGGGACACCATGCTGCCCACGGCGCAGCGCCTGGCCAAGCTGCTCGAGGGCCTGGTACTGGACGAGGAGCGCAACGCCCTGGGCCGCCAGCGCATCGCCTACATCCGCGACGAACTGCGCGGCTGGGACCGACGCCACGAGGACACCAGCCGCTTCCCCGTGTAGGAGCGCACCCGGGCGCGACAGCATCAGCGCTTATTGAACCTCGAGGCTGTCGCGCCCAGGTGCGCTCCTACACGGGGTGGCCCGGCATTCGGGTATCATGGCGCCGCATCAGCGCTTAATTGAACCTCGAGATCGTCGCGGAACCTCGAGGCTGTCGCGCCCAGGTGCGCTCCTACACGGGGTGGCCCGGCATTCGGGTATCATGGCGCCGCCCGTCGCCACCCAAGGTCCGCCATGCCCGCCGCAGACATCGTTCCGGTACTCGCCATCGACGGCCCTTCCGGGGCGGGCAAGGGCACCATCAGCCGCAACGTGGCGCGGATCCTGGGTTGGCACCTGCTCGATTCGGGAGCGCTGTACCGGGCGGTGGGCTATGCCGCCAGCGTGGCCCGGCTGGATCTGGCCGATGCCGAGGCGGTGACGCGCTGCGCCGAGGAGGTCGACATCGCGTTCCGGGCGGCCGAGGACGACAGCGAGACCCGGGTCATCATCGACGGATACGACGCCGGCGACGAACTGCGCACCGAGACCTGCGGCGCGGCCGCCTCGATCGTGGCCGGCGTGGCCGGGGTGCGCAAGGCGCTGCTGGACAAGCAGCGCAACCTGCGCCAGCCCCCCGGCCTGGTGGCCGACGGACGCGACATGGGCACCGTGGTCTTCCCGGATGCCTCCTGCAAGGTGTTTCTCACCGCGAGCGCCGGCGAGCGCGCGCAAAGGCGTCATAAACAGTTGAAGGCAAAGGGACATGACGTTAAACTTGCCCACCTTCTGCAGGAGATCGAGGCACGTGACGCACGCGATGCGTCGCGCGAGGTGGCCCCGCTCAAACCGGCTGCGGACGCCGTGCTCGTGGATACCACGGGCTTGTCGATCGAGGCGGTGACTGCAAAAGTGCTTTCCCTGGTGCGGCCGGTGGCCGGGCCGGGGTAATCGGGCCCGTGCCACGGCACGGGAATGGTCAACGGTGTGGATTCACACCCTCAACCGGTGGGCCGCCGATCCGGCGCTCGCGGCGTTGCACGCCGCGGCGTGAACGGATGACGGCCTTTCTTGTTTTTACGGAATCAACATGACTGAAAGTTTCGCCGAACTGTTCGAACAGAGCCAGCAGGCGC
>CAZMMO010000371.1:0-2351 GCA_964567365.1 uncultured Rhodanobacteraceae bacterium
CTGCAGCACCGACTTGTCCGAGTCGACCACGCGGAAATACACCACCGCGTTGACGCGGATGGACACGTTGTCGAAGGTGATCACGTCCTGCGGCGGCACGTCCATCACGTTCACGCGCAGGTCCACGCGGATGATGCGCTGGACCACCGGGATCAGCAGGATCAGTCCCGGCCCCTTGGTGCTGGTGTAGCGGCCCAGCGTCAGCACCACGCCACGCTGGTATTCGGGCAGGATCTTGATCGCCGAGAACAGGAAGAAAATGACGATGGCAATGATGACGCCGATGAATCCGAACATGATGGGTTCCCTCGAGCCTTGTCAGTCGTGTGGCAACGGTTCTGCCGGTGCCACCCACAGTAGCAGTCCCTCGCGTCGGATGACGCGGACGTCGGCGCCGGCCGGCAGGTCGCTGTCGCTGCGCACGCGCCAGCGCTCGCCGTACACGCGTGCCCAGCCTTCGCCGCCGGCGCGGACGGCCTCCAGCAATTCCCCGCGGGCATCGAGCATCTGCTGGTCGCCGCTGACCACGTGCGCGCGGCGCGCGCGCATCACCATCCACAGTACCAGCCCCAGCAGGACGATGCCGCACAGGGCGATGCCGCCGATGATGCCCAGGTTGACGCCGTAGCCCGGCACGTTGGTGTCCAACAGCATGATCGATCCCACCACGAAGGCAATGATGCCGCCGATGCCCAGCACGCCGAAACTGGGCACCATCACCTCGGCCACCAGCAGGCCCAGTCCCAGCGCCATCAGCGCCAGGCCGGCGTAGTTGACCGGCAGCATCTGCAATGCGTACAGACCCACCAGCAGACAGATGCCGCCGGCGATGCCCGGCCACAGGATACCCGGATGGAACGCTTCCAGGAGGATGCCCCAGACGCCGGCCAGCAGCAGGAGGTAGGCGATGGTGGGGTTGGTGATGACGTCCAGGAAGCGCGTGCGCCAGTCCGGCGCGTAGGTGCGCACCGAAAGACCCGCCAGTTGCAGTGTGGCGGGTTGGCCGCCGATCTTCACCGTGCGGCCGCTGGCCTGTGCCAGCAGGCTGGCCGTGTCCGCGGCGATGAAGTCGGCCACGTGCTTTTTCACCGCCTCGGTCGCGGTCAGCGTGGCCGCGCCGCGCACGGCCTTTTCGGCCCAGGCGGCGTTGCGGCCGCGCAATTGCGCCAGTGAGCGGATGTAGGCGATGGCGTCGTTGAGGATCTTGTGCCGCTCGGCGCCGTCCGTGGGTGCGGTCCCGGCGGTGGATGCCGTCGCGGGATTCGCCGCGGAGCCGGCTGGGGCCGGCATCGGCGTATGTCCGCCCAGCGATACCGGCGTGGCGGCGCCGAGATGGGTGGCCGGCGCCATTGCCGAGACATGGCAGGCGTAGAAGATGTAGGTGCCGGCCGAGGCTGCACGCGCGCCGGAAGGGGCAACGTGGCACAACACCGGGATGGGCGAGGCGAGGATGTCGGCAATGATTTCGCGCATGGACTTGGACAGCCCGCCCGGCGTGTCCAGCCGCAGGATGATGGCGCGGGCGCCGTCCTTCACGGCGCGCTCGTTGCTGTCGCGGACGTATTCGGCCGCGGCCGGGCCGATGGCGCCGTCCAGGTCGATTTGCGCCACGAAGCCATGGCCCGTCGTGGCGGCGGGCTGGGGTACGGCCATCGCCATGCCGCCGGCCGTCGCCAGCAGCAGGCAGGCGATGCCCAGGACCCATCGGCGCAGGTGACGCGTCATCGTGACTCTCCGCGGAGGCTTGGTGTCCATCATGCCACGAGAGCAAGGCCGAGCCGACGGCTTCCGTCATTGCCACGGGCCGGGCCGCCAGGACAAAAATCCGGCTTGCGCCGGGATGACGGGCTTGGGGGCGAGAACGCTTGCGGGCGAACGGTTTTGATCCGTGCTGACATAATGCTCCCGGAAGTTTCGAGGATGTTTCATGGGTGCTGCCGAACTTGCCGGCCACGACGACGCCTTGCATGCCCTGATGGTGCCGTTCGACCGGGACGTGCTGGCCTGGCCGGAGTCCGGCCGGGTGCTTTTCCAGCGCGCGCGCGCCGGCACTCCCCTGCGTGCGCGCGGCACGACGCATATGCTGTGCGAGCAGCCTTTCAAGCCGTTCGCGGATGCGCTGGAGCGCGATGGCCTGCGTGTGGGCGAGGCGGGGCCGGGCGAGCGTTTCGACCTGGTCCTGTTGTTGCCGCCACGCCAGCGCGACGAGCGCCGGGCGATGCTGGCGCGTGCGCTGGAACACGTGGCGCCGGGCGGCATCGTGCTGGCCGCCGTGGCCAACCACGAGGGCGCGCGCTCGGCACAGGCCGACCTGGTGCAGTTGGCCGGGCCGGTGCAGCAGCTTTCCAAGC
>CAZMMO010000372.1:0-2325 GCA_964567365.1 uncultured Rhodanobacteraceae bacterium
CGCTCCTACACACGGTGGGTTCGTGCCTGAACGCGGCTCCGTGATTCGTCGGCGCGGAGCTGTGCGGTATAATGCAGGCGCACGCCGCATACGTCCATTGCCCAAGGTGACACCGCTTGACGACCCAGACGCAGTCCTCCCGCCCCGATGATCCGGTTTCCGAACGACATTTGCGCCGGCGCGTGCTCGATGCGCTGGATGACCTCAAGGCCAAGGACGTGTGCGAAATCGATGTACGCGGCAAGACGTCCATCGCCGATACCCTCATCATCGCCTCCGGCACGTCCTCGCGACACGTCAAGTCCATGGCCGATGAAGTCATCCGGTTCGCCAAGCAGGCCGGCGTGCTGCCCCTGGGCGTGGAGGGTCAGGAAGAGGCCGAATGGGTGCTGGTGGACCTGGGCGACATCATCGTCCACGTGATGTTGCCGCGCATCCGCGAGTTCTACGGCCTGGAGCGGTTGTGGACCGTCGGCGACGCGCCGGCCGTAGACGCGGGCACCACGGCGGCGGCACGCGGCTGAGCCCGGCGCGCGCCGCGCGTCCGGCCGCCCGTCATCATCCATGCATGCCCGCATCCTCGCCGTCGGTGAACGCATGCCCGCCTGGGTCGCGGACGGGTTTGCCGAGTACCGCAAGCGCCTGTCGCACGACCTGCCGCTGGAACTGGTCGAGATCAAGCCCGGCACCCGCGGCAAGGGACGCGACAACCGCCGGGCCATGGCCGACGAGGGCGCCACCGTATTGGCCGCCTTGCCGCGCCAGATCCATGTCGTGGCTCTGGACGGTCGCGGCAAGCCGTGGGGCAGCGAACAACTGGCCGGCCAGATGGAAACCTGGCGCATGGACGGGCGCGACCTGGCCTTCCTGATCGGCGGCCCGGACGGCCACGCGCCCGGGGTCCTGGAACGTGCCGATCAGTGCTGGTCGCTGGGCCCCTTGACCCTGCCGCACATGCTGGTACGCCTGATATTGGCTGAACAGCTTTATCGTGCGGCCAGCATTCTTGCCGGGCACCCTTATCATCGGGGCTAGTCCCCGCACCAGGGAGTCTGGGCGGCAGAGTGCACTTTTCAGCGAAGGCTACGGGAGTACCCCATGATTTTGCAGGAAAGTGCACTCTGACCCGAAGGGCACTTGCTTGACGTCCGTTCGTCCTGAGCGTAGGCCGCAGGCCGGAGTCGAAGGACCTGCCGGACATGATGCAACCATGCGGGATGCGCTTCGACTTCGCCCGCTGCACGGGCGAAGTGCATCCTGAGCTTGCCAGAGGGCCCAGCGCGAACGGTTTGAGAACGAATGGCGGTCAAGTAAGCCATTTCACTCTGGCCCCTCCACATGTTCCACTCGTCTTCACATGCACATGGGAGCACGCATGCTTTACCTGGCATCGCAATCGCCGCGCCGCCGCCAGTTGCTGGACCAGCTGGGGGTCGATTTTCGTGTGTTGAAGGTGGACGTGCCCGAGGTGCGCGAGGCAAGCGAGTCGCCCGGGGAATATGTCGAGCGGGTGGCGCACGCCAAGGCGCAGGCGGGCCTGGCCGGGCTCGAAGGCGAGGCCGGGGCGGTAGTGCTGGCCGCCGATACCGAGGTGGTGCTCGACGGCGAGGTGTTCGGCAAGCCGGACGATGCCGCGGCGGCGACGGCCATGCTGGAGCGCCTGCGCGGGCGCGAGCACGAGGTCGTGTCCGTGGTGTGGCTGGTCACGCGCGAGCGCGAGGCTTGCGCGCGCTGCGTCTCGCGCGTGCGCATGGCCGCGCTGGACGCCGCGGACATCGAGGCCTACGTGGCCGGCGGCGAGCCGTTCGGCAAGGCGGGCGGCTACGCCATCCAGGGCCGCGCCGCGGCCTTCATCGAACATCTGCAAGGCAGTTACTCGGCGGTCATGGGCCTGCCACTGCACGAGACGGCCGTCCTGTTGCGCCGGTTCGACGCCTGGCAGGCATGAATGCCGTGACTTGTGTGCATCGACAATTTCCGGCCCGGGCGGCTATAAAGGAAGTCCGGGCCGGATCGGGAGTCCCCGACCCCGAGTTGGAGGAATCGCGGGTGAGTGAGGAAATCCTGATCAACGTGACGCCGCGCGAGACCCGCGTGGCCAAGATCGAAGGCGGCATGTTGCAGGAGGTGCACGTCGAGCGCGCGCGCCGGCGCGGCTACGCGGGCAACATCTACAAGGGCCGCGTGCGCCGGGTGATGCCGGGCATGCAGGCGGCCTTCGTGGACATCGGCCTGGAGCGGGCCGCGTTCCTGCATGCTTCGGACATCGTGCGTCCGCATGTGGAGTCACCGGACGACGACGAAAACGGCGAGGATGTGGACACG
>CAZMMO010000373.1:0-2318 GCA_964567365.1 uncultured Rhodanobacteraceae bacterium
AGGCATTTCCGACGGCTTCGTGCCCGGCATCTTCCAGCGCAACAAGGCCGAGGTGAACGACTACCTGAGCGTATCGAACGAGGACGCCATCGCCTCGATGCGCAGTCTGGCACGCAAGCATGGTTTGCTGTGCGGTCCCAGTTCCGGCGCCCATCTGGTGGCGGCCAAACGCGTGCGCGAGCAATTTCCACAATTGCGCACCGTCGTCACCGCGTTTTGCGACGAAGGCGAGAAGTACCTGCACGAGTATTTCATGCAGCCCGACAACCAGGCCAAGGTCGGCCCGCAACACTTTGGCTGAGATCCCCCGATCCAGGCCGAGGCCCGCGACATCGACGCAATCCGCCCGGCGACACGAGGGCGAAAGACCGATATCCCAGCGTGGATCCGTTGGTGGAAGAGTGCGCGCGAAAAGCTTGCCATCCCTTGTGGAAACATGCCGAAAATGCATTGCAAGCTAATGATTTGATGGAATATTCCATTGCCGCACAAAACGAGATGACTCTATAGTGAGGACACCGAATCGTACTGACCCAAGTACGACGCGAGGTGCTCCCGGCGGCCCTCGTGACCTGTCCACCTGCCCGGAGCACCCGAATGACCTATCTGCACAAAACCCTTGACGGCCTGTACCAGAGCAGTCCCGCGCAACCCGATTTCTACCAGGCCACGGACGAAATCCTGCGCAGTCTTCAACCCCTGTTCGAACGCGAACCGCACTACCTCGACCATGCCGTCATCGAACGCCTGGTCGAGCCCGAACGTCAGATCCTGTTCCGCGTGTGCTGGACCGACGACAAGAACCGCGTGCGCGTCAACAAGGGCTACCGCATCCAGTTCAACTCGGCGCTCGGACCCTACAAGGGCGGCTTGCGTTTCCACCCTTCGGTCAACGCCGGCATCATCAAGTTTCTCGGTTTCGAGCAGATCTTCAAGAACGCCCTGACTGGCCTGCCCATGGGCGGCGCCAAGGGCGGTTCGGACTTCGATCCCAAGGGCAAGTCCGACGGCGAAGTCATGCGCTTCTGCCAGGCCTTCATGACCGAACTGCATCGTCATATCGGCCCGACCGTGGACGTGCCGGCCGGCGACATCGGCGTGGGTGGGCGCGAGATCGGCTATCTATATGGCCAGTACAAGCGCCTGACCCATCACCACGAGGGCGCGCTGACCGGCAAGGGCCTGCTGTGGGGCGGATCGCTGGTGCGTACCGAGGCCACCGGCTACGGCACGGTGTATTTTGCCCGCGAAATGCTGCGCGACCGCGGCGAGGATCTGGAAGGCAAGACCTGTCTGGTCTCCGGCGCCGGCAACGTCGCCATCTACACCATCGAAAAGCTGTACCAGCTGGGCGCCACGCCGGTCACCTGTTCCGACTCGGGCGGCACCGTGTACCAGCCCTCGGGCATCCGGCTGGACGTCCTCAAGCAGGTCAAGGAAGTCGAACGCGGGCGCCTCGTCGACTATGTCGAACGGGTCCCCGAGGCACGCTACATCCCGCGTGCCGACTACCCCGAAGACGGCCATGCCGTGTGGCGCTTCCCGGCCGACTGCGCCTTTCCCGGCGCCACCCAGAACGAGGTCACCGAAGCCGACGCGCGCGCACTGGTCGCCAACGGCGTCACCTGCGTGGCCGAAGGCTCCAACATGGGCTCGACCAACGAGGCCATCGACGTGTTCCTGGGCCACAAGATCTGCTATGGCCCGGGCAAGGCCGCCAACGCCGGCGGCGTGGCCGTCAGTGGCCTGGAAATGGAGCAGAACGCGGGTATGACCCGCTGGTCGTTCGACGATCTCGACGCCAAGTTGCACGGCATCATGGAAGGCATCCATCGCCAGTGCAAGCAAACCGCCGAGGAGTTCGGGCAACCGGGCAACTTCGTCACCGGGGCCAACATCGCCGGTTTCCGCAAGGTGGCCGACGCGATGATCCAGCAGGGCGCGTACTGACGGCCCACCCCACCGATCGCGCCCCCGGGAGTCCGCCCGGGGGCGTCAGCCGCAGGCGTCGAGTGCCTCGACCAGGCGCTCGACGCCGATGATTTCCAGTTCGCCGATGCGCTTCTTTTTCGGCGCGTTGGCCCTGGGCACCACGGCGTGGCGGAAACCGTGCTGGGCCGCCTCCTTGAGCCGCTCCTCGCCATTCGGCACCGGGCGGATCTCGCCGGACAGGCCGACCTCGCCGAAGGCAATGGTCTTCTCCGGCAGCGGCCGGTCGCGCAGCGACGAGCGCACCGCCAGCAGCACCGGCAAATCGGCCGCGGTCTCGTGCACGCGGATGCCGCCGACCACGTTGACGAACACGTCCTGGTCGTAGG
>CAZMMO010000374.1:0-1154 GCA_964567365.1 uncultured Rhodanobacteraceae bacterium
CGCGATCCGCCGCTTTGCCGCCTTGCACAGCTACGACAACGTCCCCGAGGCATTGTTGCCGCCGGAGTTGCGCGATCACAATCCCGGCGGCGTGGCACGCTTGATCGATGGCGCGTGGTCACAAGCCGACGTCGTGTGATGCCTGATGGGGCGCATTTTGGCGGAGGGAGGGGATTAACCCGACCACCAAAGTGGTAATAGCGCCATAACTGCTGGTCTCACTTGTCTCACGCGTGTTTCTGCCTGACCAACTGGCGCAGATCATGCGCCATGCTGGCGGGTGTATCGGTCGGGGTGGCCAGCAGGCGCGCCTGCCCTTTGTCGTTGAAAATGTAGATGGCCGCGCTGTGGTTGACTTCATAATCGCCGTGGCCGTCGGAGGGTCCGCGGCTGAAACTTTCGTGATATCTCCCTGCCAAGGCTTTGAGTTGTTGCTCACTGCCGGTCAAACCGATCGCGTGCTTGTCGAACGACTTGACGTATTTGTGCAATACCGTCGGTGTATCTCGTGCCGGGTCGACCGTCACGAACAGGATGCGCACATCCTTGGCTAACGGCCCAAGCTTGGTGAGCGCAACATGCATGTTGGTCATGGTTAGCGGACATACGTCCGGACAGTGCGTGTAGCCGAAATAAAGCAGAACCACCTTGCCACGGAAATTCGCAGCGGTCACTGCCTGGCCGTTGCCATCGACAAGATGGAATTTGAGATCCGATATTTGCCCTTGCACGCTGGTATTGAGATCCCACTTCAATGGAGGTGGGCTGGATGAGCAGCCGCCAAGAACGGCCACCATGGCAAACATCGCCAACAACACTCCGGCATACTGGTGCCGCAACCGGGCGCCCGCATCAAGGTGGAACAAAGTCGCATATATCGTGCGCATGTGGATAAGGGTAACGCAGGATGTGCGACCATCAACCGTTGTATGCGACAAACTGTCCCAGACGCGATGTGGTATCAGCCAAGCTTATCTTGGGACCCGAGGATCGTTGCGGGCCTGCAAGGCCCGAACCGAATCGAGCACGGGCAAGGTCGAGGTCGAGGTCATGCTTGGGCCGTTACATTATTGCTGGTGAGTTTGCTGTACCGGCGTGTCAGGTTCCGCCGGCGCCGGCGTGTTTGCGGCGCGGTTTGGCAATACCAACTCCCG